>NZ_JAUBQU010000109.1:0-20297 GCF_036701435.1 Microcoleus sp. Pol12A5 | reverse complement strand
CGCTTTTGGTCGCAAATCTTCGGAATTGCCTTCTCCAACAAACGCTGGTTGCACTTCTTCATGCTGTTCGTACCTGTCACGGGCTTGTGGATGAGTTCCATTGGCATCGTCGGTTTAGCATTAAACCTGCGCGCCTATGACTTCGTATCACAAGAATTGCGCGCTGCTGAAGATCCTGAGTTTGAAACGTTCTACACTAAGAACATTCTGCTTAACGAAGGCATTCGTGCTTGGATGGCTCCTACGGACCAACCCCACGAAAACTTCATCTTCCCTGAAGAAGTTCTGCCTCGCGGTAACGCTCTGTAATCAGCGCGAAATATCAAAATTTCCCACATTTAAAAAGGGTAAGATAAAGCAGTTTAGGCTTTACCCTTAATACTTAAAAAGCTCCTGCCTGGTGGCGGGAGCTTTTTGTTTGCAGGATTCGATCGAATTAGCACCCTAAAAAAAGTTGATTGTGTACAAAAACCAACTCTACCTGCGACTAGAACAACTTGTGTCTTTATATGTGGTGAAGTCTCCTATCTGGCAAGAAATCGATCGGTCTTTCTCCGCCGCCAGAGTTGTCATGCACCTGATAACCGCACAGCCGGGATTCTGAAGAAAATATAAACAAATGGCGGAAACTGCGATCGCCCGATTGCTGTAGAGATCGATCGAAGACCTTGCAGCAGCAGTAATTTGCCCTCATCTTACAAAAATCTCAATTTGCCTCCCCCCACTTCTAATTCCTTGTGTTATTCTAATAATTGTGAATACTAGAATGATACTCAGAACGCAAGTTCTTCTGGTAACGCTGGCAATGGCTAGCGCACAAATCATCACCTTAAATCTTGTATTTAGGTGATGTGCGTTCCAATATTAAGCCATTTAGCTAAACCTGGAGGTGATGCCCATGATAGAAAGTAGTAAACGCATGGGTCATCAGATTGGAAACTACCGGCTGTGCGCCGGGGCCGCTCACTAGCAGTCAGCCGTCGTTTCCAACGGGAAACGACTTCCACGGGGAACCAGGCTGAGCTAGGGATTCTCCCGGCAGTCAGGTTCTAATCTGAAGACCCGCTAGACCGCTCTCACCTCAAATAGTGTTAAATCTTGAGTATTAAAACTTGAGAGTCAACGCTATTGGTGAGAGCGGATAGTTTTTGGTCAGGGTTTCTACACGTTGGCAGTTAATTTGCCATTGCTAATCCCAAAGAAAAAATTTATGGCTGAGCTAATTAACAATACTGAAATTCAAGAGCGTGCCAATCAATTGTCAGGCTGGACGGTTGAAGGTGACAAACTGCGGTGTACCCGTTTATTTAAAAATTTTATCGAAGCGATCGCCTTTGTAAATAAGTTGGTCGCCCCCTCAGAAACCGCAGGACATCACCCCGACATAGAAATCTCCTACAACAAAGTTACAGTTAACTTGACAACCCACGATGCCGGAGGCTTAACTGAGAAAGACTTTGCGCTAGCCCAAGAGATTTCTACGCTAGATTAAAAGAGTGTCCGTTGGCCTAACAAGAGCCACTGCATCTAGCGACAGTCCCCGATCGCGGAAAGCTCGCAAATAAAAAATCGACTAGGGGTTAAAATCGGGTGTGAAAAAGTCGAGAGGCCAAACGTTCAATGTATAAAAGGCTATTCCCCATCATCCGAACATGATCGTATTTGAAAAGCCAGAGTTCAAGAACGAGTCTGCCGCAGAAAAAACCGATCTGATAGAAAAGCTTTTAGATATTGGCGCAGCTTTGTCAAGCGCCCAAGACTTGGGCGAGTTGTTAAACTTAATTTTATCCAAAAGTAGGGAAATTACCTACAGCGATGCTGGTAGCGTTTACTTAGTAGATCACAGTGACGAAACATCTAAGCTGCTGTTCAAGGTAGCCCAAAATGCTTCTAAACCGAGCCTGTCGTTTAAAGAGTTCGCTCTGCCACTGACCGACAAAAGTTTGACAGGATACGTGGCAATTACAGGTCAAAGTTTGAACCTGTCTGATGCCTACGACTTACCCCCGGGCGTACCCTATCGGCTAGATACCAGTTTTGACAGGGATATTAATTACCGCACTTGTTCGGTAATGGTACTGCCGATGCAAAACCGACAGGGCGAGACAATAGGCGTACTGCAACTGATCAACCGCAAAACAAAGGCAGATACGGTGCTGACAGCAGACAATGCCTGGGAATCGACTCAGCAGTATTCCGAGTGGGAAGAAAGGATAGTTCGATCGCTCGCTTCTCAAGCAGCAATCTCGATCGAGCGCAATCAGCTCCAAGATAGCATAGAAAATTTGTTCGAGGGCTTCGTGAAAGCCTCGGTGCAAGTCATAGAAGCCAGAGATCCCTGTACCTACGGTCATTCAGAACGAGTAGCAGCCCTGACAGTACGCCTTTCAGAAGAAGTAAACACCGTCAGCAGCGGACGACTGCGCTCTATTTACTTTAACAGCCGCCAAATTCAAGAAATTCGCTACGCCGCCCTGCTGCACGATTTTGGCAAAATCGGAGTCTCCGAAGCAGTTTTGACCAAACAGAAAAAGCTCTACCCCGCACAGCTAGAAATTATTCGCCACCGCTTTGGGTTAGCTCAGCGGACGATGGAAATGGAATGCGTCCAGTCTAAATATAAATACTTGCTGGAGCATTCAGCCTACCGAAAACACCCCCTCCAGGAGCCAGAGTGCCCTCAATGCCAGGAAATTGAACAGCTAGACACTAAGCTAGCAGAGGCGAAAGCCAGATTAGCAGAATACTGGGAAGTGCTGCTAGAGGCAAACGAGCCTCACATTTTGGCAGCAGAACCCCTTGCTCAACTGCGAGAGATTTCTCGACAAACTTACAGAGATATAGATGGGGCAAAGAAACCCCTGCTGAACCCAGACGAGATCGTGCAATTGATGGTGTCGAGGGGCAACCTGACGCCGGAAGAACGATCTGCAATAGAATTTCACGTAACTCACACTTACGAGTTTCTGAAACAAATTCCTTGGACAAAAGATTTAAAAAATGTTCCAGAAATTGCCTACGGACATCACGAAAAACTCGACGGCACAGGCTATCCGCGAGGCCTAAACAAGTCAGAAATTCCAATTCAAGCGCAATTGATGACGATCGCCGATATTTACGACGCCCTGACAGCAGGCGATCGCCCGTACAAACGAGCTCTGCGAACAGACGTAGCGATGAAAATTTTGTGGCAAGAAGCAGCTCACAACAAAATCAACGCCGATTTGTTAGAATTGTTCGACCATCGCCAAGTCTTTACCGTCCTCGGTCACAGCTTGGAGGTTAAATTCGAATCAGCCTAGACGAGTCGGGCGCGCTGTGCTAAAAAGTAAATAGGCGATCGGGCGCTCTAAAGTGGGATCGGTAAAATCAATCGACAGCCCAAGCCTGGTCTGGTTTTGACGCAGTTGAGAACAGGTGAAAAAACAGGCTCGCTGCAGCCGTCAGTCACATCTATATACTCGGTCAGCCCGAAAGAATCAAAAGAAAAAGTGAATTTTAGGTCTCTTTTTAGAGTATGCTAGTTGAGCAACGACTGACCACATAGAAGACTAGAAAAGTTTCTCTGTAATCGGTGTGAGGATGAGAGTGAATATGTCGAAATTTTTGTGGAGTTACTTACTAATCAGCCCAGCAGTCTTAGGAGCTACCCTAGTAGTTTCTTCGAGCGCGATGGCAGCAGACGCTCAGCAGGCTGCTGATGCGCTCAATCCCGCTGTCGCTAAAGCTGAAACCGCTGAAACCTCCGAAGCGAAACTAAATGCTTTAGCTGCTGTTTCCGAAACAACTGCAGCCTCCGAGCCAGTAGAAGAAATTTCCCAAGTCGCTGGCAACGAAACCAAGGCAGCGATGGCAGATGTGGCCACGGCTGCACCTGAAAGTGCGATCGTCGGAGCCAACACAGCCCCTGCTGAGGCAAATCCCCAAGCGGCATCACAACCTACAAGTGAAGCTTTAGCCGCAGTTGAGACAACAGTCGCTCAACCAGTAGAAAATTCTGCCCCGGCAGCCCAACTAGAAACTCCCGCCCCGGCAGCTACCGCTCTCCCAGAGCAAATCGGTGCAGTTCAATTAGAAACTCCAGCCCCGGCAGTGGCAGAGTCGGCAGAACAAAGTTTGCCAAAACCGGCTGAATCTGTAGCCCAAACTGCCGCACCACAAGAGCAAAACCCAGCCACCACATTAGAACAGCTCAACCAGTACAGCACCGAAGGTGCTGCCGGTGGCGAAACTGAAGGTCAAGTTACCTCAGTATCTCAACTTTCCGACGTGCGGCCCACAGACTGGGCATTCCAAGCACTGCAATCCCTAGTCGAGCGCTACGGCTGTATTGCCGGTTATCCCGACGGCACCTTCCGCGGGAACCGCGCAATGACTCGCTACGAATTCGCAGCCGGTTTAAATGCTTGCTTAGACAAGGTGAGCGAGCTAATTAGAGGCGGCACTGGCAACTTCGCTACGAGAGATGACTTGGCAGCCCTCCAACGGCTCCAAGAAGAATTTGCAGCGGAACTGGCAACCCTGCGCGGTCGCGTCGATGCTCTCGAAGCTCGGACATCCGAACTCGAAGCCAACCAATTCTCCACCACTACTAAGCTGACTGGGGAAGCAATTTTCGCTCTCAGCGATGACTTTGGTGGCAACGTTGGCTTGTTTGGCAGAGACGAAAGAAGATTAGGCAGCGACAACAATGAAGCTGTCTTCCAACAACGGGTGCGCCTGAATTTAAATACTAGCTTCACCGGCAGGGACTTACTGCTGACCAGGCTTCAAGTCGGCAACGGTCGCAACTTCAACCTTGGTGCTACAAGCGAAGGCACTCAAACTTGGAACGTAGTCGGCAGAACCGATAACGTTGTGGCCCTCGACACCTTGCTATACAAGTTCCCCGTCGGTCAGCGACTCAACGTTAGCCTGATAGCCAACGCTGGCGTTTGGGACGACATTATGCCGACTGTCAACCCTTACTTTGAAGACTTTGACGGCGGCAACGGAGCACTGAGCGCCTTTGGACAGCGCAACCCCATCTACCGCTTGGGCGGTGGCGCAGGTATTGGCTTTGACTATGCCTTTGGCGGCAGGGGCTTACTTGGCGGCGTGTTCGGCCCAACTTCTCTGTCATTTGGTTATTTGGCGTCAAATGCAGCCAGTCCGGTTAAGGGTGCTGGGTTGTTGAATGGCGACTACGCGGCGATGGGTCAGTTGACTTTTACTCCTGGACGCAACTTGCAAGTTGCTTTCAACTATAACCACGGTTACTTTAACCGAGGTAACTTCGGCTTTGACAACGGTTTGGGAAATGGAATCGACAATCTCGGCGGTTTCACCGGTACCGGCGTGGCTAATTCTCTCAACGGTTTGAGCGAGGGCTTTGACGGCTTCCGGGCTCGCAAAGTTGTCACCAACTCCTACGGCGCTCAGGCTTCGTTGCGACTGAGCCCGAGATTTATCCTTGGTGGCTGGGCAGGTTTAACCAATGCCCGAATTCTAGGCATCGGCGATGCGAAAATCTGGAACTACGCTGTCACCTTGGCTTTGCCTGATTTAGGGAAAGAAGGCAACTTGCTAGGGCTCGTGGTAGGTCGTGAGCCTTACTTGGATGACCTTGAAGCATCGAGGAGTTTGCGGAACTTCCGCAACGATGACTCGTATCACGTTGAAGGGTTCTACAAGTTTCAGCTCTCGGACAACATTTCTGTTACTCCGGGCGTGATTTGGGTGACAAATCCTAATCAAGATGACCGTAATGATGACATCATCATTGGTACTCTGAGAACTACTTTTACGTTCTAAGAGCGGGTTAGAGGAGGCAGGGAGGTTATACCCTCTCTGCCGGCCACTCTAAAGGCCAAGTTTAGCCCTGCCGAGCGCAGGGCTTTTTTGTTTGCGGGACGAAGGGGGCGCCAAAAATATATTCAAAATTAAAAATTATTAGTGATAGACGCAGAAACCCAGTTTCTTGAGGTAATGCCGTCGTAGAAGCGGAGATAGTCGAAACTAGCAACTGGGTTTCACAGAAGCGCGAGTGCCGATCGTCCCAAGGATGAAGCGATGAAAGTCGATTAAGTTCAGTGGAAAACCGGGGTATAATAAAAGGTAAAGTTAGGAGTTAGAATTAAGAACTCAACATTGAGGAGAATTTTAACATCTGACTTCGGAGTTGATAATTCTGGTATTGGAAGCAATTATGGTAGAACTCTCCTGTAAAAGCGAATACGCAATCTTAGCTTTGCTGGAGCTTGCCGATTGCTACGAAGAAGGCGAGCCTCTGCAAATTCGCCAGATAGCGGCTCAGCAAAATATTCCCGATCGATATTTAGAGCAGTTGCTGGCTACGATGAGACGCTGCGGGCTGATTCGCAGCCAGCGAGGAGCTAAGGGAGGTTATCTTTTGGCGAGGGAACCCTGGAAAATAACACTTCTAGAAATTATCAACTGTCTCGAAGGCTCAGAGTTCGATCGCTCTGAAAAAGACTCGCCTGCTCAAACTGTAGAAAGTGCGGTGATTTGGGAAGTTTGGCAAGAAGCTCGATCGATTGCCAACTCGGTTTTGCAAAAATACACGCTACAGGATCTGTGCGAAAAGCGCAATGGCAGACGGCAGCTCGATATCATGTATTACATCTAGTTAAAATATTGCCAACTAGGAATTAACATTTACTTTCAACCACAAACTGACAAAGATTATGCGTATTGCTGGCGACATTACAGAATTGGTAGGGCGGACGCCCTTGGTGCAACTCAACCGCATTCCCCAAGCTGAAGGCTGCTTGGCTCGGATTGTGGTAAAACTCGAAGGCATGAATCCGGCAGCATCGGTGAAAGACCGCATCGGTGTCAGTATGGTCAATCAAGCAGAGGCCCAAGGGCTGATTACTCCAGGCAAAACGGTTTTAGTGGAACCGACTTCTGGCAATACCGGAATTGCTCTGGCAATGGTGGCGGCGGCTAAGGGCTACCAGTTGATTTTGACAATGCCGGATACGATGAGCACGGAACGCAGATCGATGCTGCGAGCTTACGGCGCCCAACTAGAACTGACTCCCGGAATTGAGGGCATGAGCGGCTGCATCCGCCGCGCTCAAGAGATTGTGGATAAAACTCCCAATGCGTATATGTTGCAGCAGTTTCGGAATCCAGCGAACCCGCAGGTTCACCGTTCGACAACGGCTGAGGAAATTTGGGAAGATACAGACGGCGAGGTGGATTTCCTGATTTCGGGAGTCGGCACGGGCGGTACGATTACGGGTGTCGCAGAGGTGATTAAGTCGCGGAAACCCGAGTTTAAGGCGATCGCCGTTGAGCCGGCCAACAGTCAGGTACTGTCGGGCGGAAAGCCAGGGCCTCACAAAATTCAAGGTATCGGTGCTGGTTTTGTGCCGCCGGTGCTGAATGTGGATTCGATCGACGAAATTATAATTGTTACGGATGACGAGGCGATCGCCTACGGTCGTCGCTTGGCCAGAGAAGAAGGACTTTTGTCCGGTATTTCCAGCGGTGCGGCACTATGTGCGGCGGTCAAAGTCGGCAAGCGTCCCGAAAATGCAGGGAAATTGATTGTAATGATTCAGCCTAGCTTCGGCGAACGCTATCTGAGCACTCCTTTGTTCCAAGATCCAGAACTCAATCTGGCGATGGCCCTCAACTAGGTCAGCCTCCAGCTAAGTTGCAGCAACACGGAGCAGGGCGTACACTGTACGCCCTGCTTGGCTTTTTAGATTCAAGAATGGCGGTAGATTCTAGCTTCCTCGATCGCGAATGATGCCGAATTTGTGAATGTGCTTTTTTTTGAACCGCTTTCGGCGTGTTAGCGAAGCGGGCGCTGAGCGCTCTTGTGGGGACGAAGGAAGACAACAGAAAAGAAGGAGCTAACTGTTGGCAGGAGCAGCGCTATAGAAGTCCTCAATGTGCAACGGCTTGCCACTTCAAAAGCATCAATGTTTTTCTAAAATAGATTTATGATAATTTGAAAACAGACGTTTTTTACTTACACTTTTTGACATTTATATCAAATAAATACCTAATAAATTAGCAAATAATGATATTTTTGTCAAGCACTTTTTTGCCAATAATCCAGATTTCAAGGAAATAAGAGCGTGTCTTCCGTTACCAATCACTACAAAACCCTAAAGATTAGCCCAACCGCAACACAAGCCGAGATTAAACAAGCATACCGCCGTTTAGTCAAATTATTTCATCCAGACAGCCGCAGCGACACAGCGGGTCACGAAGAAATTGTCCGCCTCAATGCAGCCTATGAAATATTAGGAGACGCTCAGCACAGACAATCTTACGATCGCCAACTTTCCCAGCAAAGTGAACAGGAATCACCCAGCGCACCAAACGTCAGCCGCCAGCAAAAACAAACAGCGAGGGAGGCCGATGAACAAATGGAACAGTGGCTGATTAAAGTATACAAACCAGTCAATAGAATGCTCAACAGCATCTTGAAGCCACTTAAAAAAGAAATAGACGAATTGTCCGCAGATCCGTTTGATGACGAACTGATAGAAAAGTTTCAACTTTATATCGAAACCAGTCGCGAGTTTCTCAAAAAAGCTCATAACTTTCTTACATCAATGCCCAATCCATCTAATGTAGCCGGAGTTGCGGCCCATCTCTACTACTGTATCAATCAAGTCGGAGACGGAATAGAAGAATTGCAGCTATTTACCCTCAATTATGACGATCGCCACTTGCACACTGGTCAAGAACTGTTTAGAATTGCCGCTAGACTGCGGCGGGAAGCGCAGGATGAATTAAAAATTAAAAGTTAAAAAAGCAGATTGTTCCCTCTTCCCTCTTCCCTCTTCCTTCTTCATGACATCCGTTACATCTTGTACAGTGCTCGTTGCCGAACGTCCTTCTTCATTCTTTCAAATTCCAAAAAGGACTTGAATTCGCTTGCGAATTTTTATAAAAGGAGTTTGTTCCAGAGAGTCGCCATCTAACAATCCCAAATCTCTCAAAGCTTGCTGGCGTTGCGACAATTTTTGAGCAATCTGATCGGCTAAATTGGGTTGTTCTCTTAAAAGTTTTTGTAAATCGTGACGTTCCACCACAAACAAAATTGCATCTTCGCTAGTTTTAACAGTTGCCGTTCTCGGAGTACCCAACAGCAAAGATATTTCCCCAAAAAACTCGCCCTCGTGAAGGGTAGCAATATACTGACCGGCTTTTTGAGAAAGAACTTCTACAGTACCTGAAAGAATAATATAAAAAGAATCGCCAGGGTCATTTTCCTTACATACCACCTGTCCCGCTGGAAACAGTTGTCGGTAGCCGTATTCAATTAACTGCCGCAGTTCTAAATCCGTACACTGTTCAAAATAAGTTACTCGCCTCAACAAATCTCGCAGCGTCCAATTATTAAGGGATTTAGGCGCTGGATTTTTATGTTCAGAAACGGGCGGATTAGATTTGATGTCGGCTGAAGGTTTAGCATTCTGCGGAAAAAGTTTGCCGTTGGAATTATCGTCTTTGTTAGGGTAAAAAAGTTTAGTTAACTCTTGCGGGTTTCGCAGCCACAAATCCCGCTGGGGAAATGGAATTTCGATATTTCGGTGGCGCAATTCGTAATCTATTAAAAAATTTACCGCACTTTTAATCGCATCGCTTTCCTGTGGCTGGTCAATCCAAACTAAAAGTTCAAAATTTAAAGCGTTATCTCCAAAACCGTGAAACCATACTTTAGGAGAAGGATGGGACAAGACATTCGATTCCATCCGCGCCGCAATTAACAGCGCTTCCGTAACTATTACTGGGTCAGAGCCGTAAGCAACACCGACGGGGATGCGGAGGCGACATCTGGGGTCTCTGTAACTCCAGTTAATAATGTTAGTTTCGACAAACTTAATATTTGGTATGATTACAAATAGACCGTCAATTGTTTTAATAATTGTAGAGCGAATCGAAATTGTTTCTACTGTTCCTAATAACTTGTCGATTTCAATAAAGTCTCCGACTCTAATTTGGTGTTCGAATAGCAGGGTGAGTCCGCTGATAAAGTTACTGGCGAGATTTTGCAAGCCGAAGCCGAAACCAATGCCGACCACCCCAGCTAAGACGGTGAGAGAAGTAAGGTTGATGCCGGAAGCTTGCAGGACGAATATACAGCCAATAGTGGCTAAAATATAGCTAATGATCGTAGAAATTGCTTCTCGACTGCCGCGATCCAATCTCATCCGAACTAGCACGCTGCGCTTGATTCCTTCACTGATAATCTTAGCTATAATCAAGGCAAATATAGCTAAGATTATCAGTTTGACGATCGCACTGATGGACAGATGAGTGTCCCCGATATAGAATAGCGGGGTTGTCATCGCACCCGATAAATGGTCAAAAAAGCGATCGGCTCGTGCAGTAATCGAATTCATTAATATTGGGTAATGGGTAATTGGTGATTAGTTTTGAGCGCAACTGAACTGCCAACGGCTAACTATTGCAGAGCTTAGGGGAAAAACTCGAACTGTGGAGTGTCCTGTGTGGCAAAAAAGTCGATTCCCTTGGGAATAGCTCAGCTTCACCCACTCTCGGAAAGACTCGTAACTGATGGGTTAGCAACTGATGGCGAGAAACTGTTTTGTAGCGGTATTTTCTGCCGGATATCTTTGTGGTGGCCTAAAAAGGGCCCGGCGCGATCGAGCAACTTGTGGCCAATATTTGGAAAATTGGTAGAAATTCATTTACAGCACCCTCCAATAATCGAAAAATTCCCGCAAAAATTAGTTTATCCTTAAGAAGTAAGTCCTTTACAGAACTTAACAAGCTTACCCTACTTGACTTTTATGCAGTGCATCATCAATCGTCGGGCACAGTTTTCGGCGAGTCACCGGTACTGGCTGCCGGAGTTAAGCGAAGCCGAGAACTTTGAGCGGTTTGGTCCAACTGCCCGCGCACCGGGACACGGACACAATTACGTCCTTTACGTTTCCATGATAGGCGAACTCGACGAGTACGGCATGGTGCTCAACCTGTCTGATGTCAAGCACGTCATCAAGCGGGAAGTTATCAAGGATCTCGATTTTTCCTACCTTAACGAAGCGTGGCCGGAATTTGAGCAGACTCTGCCAACTACCGAAAACATAGCACGGCAAATTTGGTTGCGGCTAGCTCCTCATTTGCCTGTGAGTAAAATTCAATTGTTTGAACATCCCGAACTTTGGGCTGAATATTTAGGAAACGGAATGGAAGCTTATCTAACTTTGTCCACTCATTTTAGCGCCGCCCATCGGTTGGCTCGTCCCGATTTGAGCTTTGAAGAAAACTCGGAAATTTACGGCAAATGTGCTCGTCCCAACGGTCACGGTCACAATTATCATTTAGAGGTGACTGTTAAAGGGGAAATTGATGCGCGGACTGGGATGATTGCTGATTTGGGAGCTTTGCAAAAAGCGGTTGACGATTATGTTGTTGAACCTTTCGATCACACTTTTTTAAATAAGGATATTGCTTATTTTGAGAACGTTGTGCCGACTGCGGAGAATATTGCTGTTCGGATCGGGCAATTATTGCGATCGCCCGTTCGGGAATTGGGCGCAGAGTTGCACAAGATTAAGCTGATTGAAAGTCCGAATAATAGCTGTGAAATTTTCGGCGCTGATTTAGAAGAAGTGGCGGTTGAACATCAGCAGGAAGCGATTTTAGCTAGGGTTTAGAGTTAAAAACCGGTCGGTTGGGGCGGGTTCACCCGGATAGTTGGCTAATTGTGCAGATTGGTGAAGCCACCCCTACCAGCCTAATGATGATTCCGAGAGTTATCCAACCCCATGAGGCGCGAGAATATATTCTTCGATCAAAGTTCGACAGCCACAATTACTGGCAGTTTTCCTGAAAAGTCAGACTCCGCGCGTATTTTGGAGATAGTAAGTCAGCATTCCTCATGTCAGCTATTCTAACTGCTGAGACGATGAGGTCGATCGCCCGATCGCTGACAACCAAGCACTAATTTCTCCTAAATGAGTTGACGTTTATGCGCGTCTCTAATCTAGCTCTCTTGACTCTGGCTGCCCTCGCATCCCACAATTTAACTGCTAATACTAGCGCCAATCCTGCTGCACATCCTATTTCTCCTGAGACACCGCAGGCTAGCAACTTTGTTGATGCGGTAAATAATACTGAATCGCGTCCGGCTGAGTCAATTAGTGAGCCTGAGACGATCGCCCACGAACAATTTTTCCCAAATACTACCCTATCCCGTCGGGCTGAGTCAATTAGCGAGCCTGAGACGATCGCTCACGAACAATTTTTCCCAAATACTACCGCATCCCGTCGGGCTGAGTCAATTAGCGAGCCTGAGACGATCGCCTACGAACAATTTTCCCCGCGAATTGCTGTAAAATCGCCGACAGGTTTGCTAGTAGCGGCCGCTCAACCCGATGTATCTACTGCAAAAACCAAGGCGAATACTCCTGCTGCATCCGGCGATGAACTAACAAAATCTTTACAAGAAACCTGGCTGGCTAAATTAATCGAAACCGGGGTTGAAACCAATCCTCAAGTTCGCGAGGTTTTCGCTTTTATCTCCCCGTCTAGTGGCAGTTCTGAATCTGGATATGGTTTTAATAGTACCATAACTCTGCTCAATATTTTACTAATTCTTGGTACCGTATTTCCACCAGTGACAATTGCCTTTTTTTGGATGATGCGACGGCTGATCGTCAAACACTTGGTTGCTGATGCCAATAAACGATTGCAAGGCATTGGTGTATTGGAATCAGAACTCATAAATTCTAGCCAACTCACTCAAAAGTTGAGGGATGAATTAGAAGCGCAAATGAGTGCTGCTCAACAATCTATTGATTTTTTAACTAGAGAAACTGAACTTTCCAAATCTTCCGTCGAGCAAATTGAGACTCTCAAATCGCAATTTATCATGCACCTACAAGTTTTGCGGACAGAAGTTGACGAGAAAAAATCTCAAATTGTTCAAGAAATTTCCCAAGTTCCCGCAGTTGTTGCCAAAGAAGCTCTCAAAGTCGCATCTCAACCGCCCTTAAACAATTCCCAAAATTCGCAAACGGTACCTGCTAGCAACGAAAATTTGATTGCTGACGATTATATCAAGCAAGCTGAAGGGCTTTATTTTGAAGGCAATTATGATGAAGCATTAGTGTGTTTGGAAAAAGCTGTTTTAGCGAATAAATTTTTGAATGAGGCTTGGTATTGGCGCGGAAATGTGTTAGCAAGATTGCAGCGCATGGAAGAAGCACTCGCCTGTTACGACCAAGCAATATTAATTAAACCGGATAATTACGAAGCATGGTATAATAAAGCGATTTTGCTGGCAAAATTGCAGAAGTACGAAGAGGCGATCGCCTGTTACGAGCGAGCTAGTTTGAGCGAATCCCGAAAATACGGTTGTTGGCACAGTATAGCGGCTTTGTTGGGTCAATTGCAGCATTACGAAGAAGCGATCGCCAGTTACGATCGCGCCCTCGCTATCAAAGCAACGGACAGCGAAATTTGGCACAACCGAGGTGCGATGCTGGCCAAAGTACAGCAGTACGCAGCAGCAGTTGATTCTTACGATCGCGCTCTTGAACTCAATTCCAAGAGATATGAAACTTGGTACAATCGAGGCAATATGCTGTGGAGACTGCTGCGCTACAGCGATGCTATTGATTCTTACGATCGGGCGATCGCCATCCGGCCTGATAAATACGAAGTTTGGTACAATAGAGCCGCTGTGTTCGGAAAAATGCAGCGATATCAAGAATCGATCGAATCCTACGACAAAGCAATAGCCCTTAAACCGCAGGATTTTGAAGTGTGGCACAACCGAGGCGCAGCTTTCGACAAACTGTCGCAGCACGAAGCAGCAATTGCCTCTTACGAATCAGCAATTACCCTTAATTCCGAGTGTTACGAAGCTTGGTTTGGTAAAGGCGAATCTTTGGCCAAATTGCAGCGCCATGAAGAAGCGATCGCAGCATATGAGAAAGTGATTGCTATTAAGCCAGACTCCTACGATGCTTGGCGTCATCTGGGGATAGTCTTGTCTGAATTAAAGCGCTATGAGGAAGCAATGGCAGCTTACGATCGAGCTATTGCCATCAAACCAGAAAATGCCGAAGCTTGGCGCGATCGAGGCGCAATTGTATCAGAATTAAAACAGGACACAGACAAAATTGAATCCGGGGAAAAAGAGACTGAAGCTAAGCCAAATGCCGGGGAATCGTCTGATATTTCAAAGGTCTCTGATAGCACGGTCGATCGACCTACTTCAACAGCTTCGATGTAAGCATTGATTATTACATAGCACTTTTGAGTAAAATGAGGTACGCCTGGGAGTCGGAATGCGATCGGGGCGTACCTCACTTATTTGAGAATCGGTATCTCTCACAGAAGCTTTGCTTTTCAGCTTGTTCATTACCTTTTCTTCTTGTCCTTGCTACTACTCTTAGCCACGAGGTTAATTTCTCGTCGTACCCACTGCCACACAAAAGCTTTATGTTCGAGCGTAAGGCTAGATTTCTCCAGCTCCCCTTGTATCATATTTTCATCTACTGGCTTAAAACGAGACAAGAAGGTGAATTGAAAAGAATCAAGGGGAGCCAACTGCTTCAGTCCAAAGTTTTCAAGAATTTTTTCAGCCTTAATATTTTTGTGGTTTCCTGAATATTCTAACTTTATCTCAAGAGATACTGCAACAATGATAAAAGCCCCAAAAAGAGCATTAGGTGATAGTTGTAGTTGTTCTCTCTTATGAAAATCTTTTGAATAACGCCTCTCAAATTTATGGAAAATATCAAATCTAGCATCAAGTTGCAAAGGGGTAATTACCGATCCTGAATAGGAAGCAAAAATTTGACCCAGGTCACTCAAATCAGAACAAAGTAACCTGTGCGGCTCTTGCGAATTTTCTGGTAAATTTTTTGAAATATAAAAGGTATTATACCATAATAATTCGACAACAGGTGATCTAACTACATTGGGAAATATAGTATATGAACTATTTTCAAATAGATTGTTAATTCCATGCCAATCCACAAGTTCAGAAATAGAAACTTTTCTACTCTTAATACAATCTATACAGATTAAATAGTATTTTGAAGATAATGTTTTTATACGATTGAGACAACTTTCAAAAATAAATTCAGAAATACCACGCCAAAATTCTATATATTCTTGTGTTGTTCGTTGTGTTGATAAATTGTTAAAAACAAGCGCTATATCAGAATGCACCCCTATTTCATAGGCTATAAAAGATTTATTATTATCTAAATCATTAATAATGTCAATAATTAACTTTTTCCAAGTCTCGGCAATGGTTGTTCGATTTTCAAGCGCCGAATTTAAAAGCTCAGATAATAATTCCCTCGCTGGATGAGCGACATCAAAATCAATTAATTTCGCGCTTGATAATTGTTTATTCTCTATCTGTTCAATTCCCCATTCTATGCAAAATTCAAGGCACGCCTTAGTAATATCTCGCCTCACGCTCGGACTAGGAACCATGAATTCTAAACATCTAGCCGCAAAAGATATTAAATTCCATTTCTCACTTCCTTGCGTCTTATGCGATTTTTGTATTAGCGTAGATAATAATTCATCTCCAGCTCCCTCGGTTTCCTTATCTTGAATTCGGAAAGCTAGCTGTGCAACTACATCCCACTCTCTTTTACAGATTTTAGGCAGTAATGTTTCCTGTAAATTCTCCGGATTACGGCTTATTCGCACGAGGTGCCTAGCAGTGAAGTATTCTAGGAATGTTCGGTGAGTGAACTGATATAGTCTTTCACCTCCCTTCATTGTTCCAGTATCGGTAAAGACCCAAGCCCGTCCCCGGCAGAATTGAATGAAGTCGCATCCAGCTTTTTCAGCTTCATCACGATCTTCAAATTGTCGTTGGCAAAGGTAATCTGTGGCTTTAGCTATAAGCTGCCCTTCTGTCACACCTCCTTGTAAAGTCTCATTTGTATATATCCAGTGAGCCAAGTACATCATTGCAAAGATGATACGTGATTGAAAAGGAAGATAAACCTCTATTCCCCTACCTCTATCCCAACGCTCGAAAAGCATGACAGCACATTTTTCATAAACATCTGGTCGATTTCTAGGAATATAACCTTCTCCTCGGTAAATATTGCAAAGTAATGCCAACATGAGCGGGTTAGAGCTGAGATCCGGTACAACATTACTTTCTTGTATAAAGGCTTTAACTTTATCGTGCCGTTCTTTTTCTAGTTCCGATCCTGTGGCCAAAAACCATTTATCTACATAATCTTTCACTTGATCATCGTCAAAGGAGCCTAGACGAAATATTTCAAATTTTTCTTCATCAAGTGGTGCTTCCTTGTACCCCACTTCTCTTGAAGTAACTAAAACAGGAACTGAAGGGTAAAGTGAACAAAAAGATTCCACATCACCACTAATTTCCTGCCGATAGCTTGTATCAAGCAACTCATCCAAACCATCAAAAATAACTACAACACGACCGTTGAGCAAGAGATATTCAAATGTACCCAGCGGTGGTGATTCAAGTTGATATTTGGAAACTGCTGTTGTTTGAATAAATTGAAGAATTGAGCAGCTATACTCCTTTTTGGCAGATCCATAGTCTCGAAGAACTACATGAATAGGAGTAACTTGTCTTCCTGCTAGAAGCTTTTCTGAATAGCGAGTCGCTAGGTCATTGGAAAGCTTGTCACTAAAAGTCGACTTTCCACCACCGGGATTTCCTAATAGCACAGCTCGATATATAACAGAACAAAAATCATCAATTTTCCCAATTTCTGTTTGTTCGTCCTTGGGGCTAGATATCCTTATAAAGCTAGGGGAGACATAAAGCCTATCAATAGGCAGCTTCCTAGCTGTATCAAAATTAGGAGGAGTAATGTATCCATGCCGACTAGAAATTTGCTGACGATATTTTTTTTCAAATTCAAGAATTGCTTGAATGTCTAGCCGCTGTTGTCCTGTGAGAAAAGTAAGATTCCTCTGTATAGCCGCAAGTTCATCACGAAGCATCTGATATCGGACGACAGATTTTGCTTCATGGGCTGCAAGTACACCTCTGTTGATAGCAACTTCTAAAGCCTTTTCACAGCCTGTTAGTATTGCATCGAAAATTTCAGTGGCAATCTTCTCATGAGTCTGCTGCTCACTGTCTAGGTTTAGGGCGAACAAGGTAATAAATTCTTGACGAATCGACTTTGATTGACTACTTTGTTCAGGAACCAGCTTGCTTGCATATATCTGCCTGACAATAGCCTCCACCTCAGGAGAAGCCAGAAACATCCGTAATTTTTGGGTTTGAATCTTATCATTATACTCAGTAGATCTAGCCACTGCTGCCACAGCCTTCTGAAGTATGGGAGCTAGAGTCGTATCCAAATACGGTTTCAAAGGCTCTTCACCCTCTAGCGCTTTACAGCTATACAAGAGAGTCTCCGTCAGAACATTAGCGAGTATGCTTAGAAGAATGTTTCCAATAGCCGATCCCACAAAAGCTTCCATACAGTTTCAGCAAAGCAAAAAGATTTTATCTATCTTAGCCTTTATCTCCTTGTTATGCTGTGATTAAATGTAGAATTTTATCGGCTGCACCTTTCGTGAAGATCCCGATCGCACTTCTTGTCGCCATCCTACGATTCCATCAACGATCGCACCCACTGAAAATCACTCTCGCTCAACGGCGGAACAGGCTGCACTGAATAATTTAGCGCCAAATCTAGAGTCGCCTCCAAATAAACTTGTCTCAAAATCTCAGATAAATTCACAACAGGTTCTTCGTCTCCTGACATATCTTTAACTTTATCGTCTTGAAAAAGCTTCAAAAGAAAAACAACGCGCCGATCGCCTAGCAGCAAAATTGTGCGAAATGGGGATTAATCCTGATGAGGTGTGATTGTTTTTAGATTGTTAAATGCGGTACGATCGCACTTTTTAAACAACAGAAATATCAGAAGCCCCAAAAGGGCGATCGCTCCCCTCATCTATCTCTCAATATTAAGATTTCCTTAGTTGCTGCCGTGGCGCACAGAAATCGGTGATACAATCAACAGCTTAGCTAGGGGTGCCCGAATATCCGGGCTGAGAAAACACCCTTAGAACCTGAGTCTGGGTAATACCAGCGGAGGGAAGCTGTTTATCAAGGAAATTAAATATGCGTACCGAATGGATCGCGAAGCGTCAAGGGCAAAGCAATGTATCTCAAATGCACTACGCCCGCCAAGGTGTAATTACTGAGGAAATGCACTTTGTTGCTAAGCGAGAAAATCTCCCGCCAGAACTGATCCGCGCCGAAGTAGCGCGGGGACGGATGATTATTCCCGCTAATATCAATCACACGAATTTGGAACCGATGGCGATCGGCATTGCATCTAAATGCAAAGTCAATGCTAATATCGGTGCATCTCCAAACTCTTCCAATATGGAAGAAGAAGTTGACAAGCTTAAACTAGCAGTTAAATACGGCGCTGATACCGTGATGGACTTGTCCACCGGCGGCGGCAATTTGGATGAAATTCGCACTACGATTATCAAAGCTTCACCGGTGCCGATCGGTACTGTACCCATTTACCAAGCTTTAGAAAGCGTTCACGGTAATATGGAAAGTCTGACGGCGAATGACTTTCTTCACATCATTGACAAACACGCTCAACAAGGTGTTGATTACCAAACTATTCACGCCGGAATTCTCATCGAACATTTGCCGCTGGTGAGGAACAGAATTACTGGCATTGTCTCTCGCGGCGGCGGTATTTTGGCGCGGTGGATGCTGCATCACCACAAACAAAATCCCCTCTACACTCACTTTAACGACATCATTGAAATCTTCAAAAAATACGATGTTTCGTTTAGTTTGGGAGATTCTCTGCGCCCCGGTTGCACTCACGATGCTTCCGACGAAGCTCAATTAGCTGAACTCAAAACTTTGGGACAATTAACTCGCAAAGCTTGGGAACATGACGTGCAGGTAATGGTGGAAGGCCCCGGCCACGTTCCGATGGATCAAATTGAGTTTAATGTCAAAAAACAAATGGAGGAATGTTCGGAAGCACCCTTCTATGTTTTGGGGCCGTTGGTGACAGATATTGCGCCTGGGTACGACCACATTACCTCAGCAATTGGGGCGGCGATGGCTGGTTGGTACGGTACTGCAATGCTGTGTTACGTGACGCCGAAGGAACACTTAGGATTGCCGAATGCTGAGGATGTCCGAAACGGGCTGATTGCTTACAAAATCGCGGCTCACGCTGCAGATATTGCACGGGGCCGTCCGGGTGCGCGCGATCGCGATGATGAACTCTCGAAAGCGCGTTACAATTTCGATTGGAACCGTCAATTTGAGCTGTCATTAGATCCAGAACGGGCAAAGGAATATCACGACGAAACCTTGCCGGCCGATATCTACAAAACTGCTGAATTCTGTTCAATGTGCGGGCCTAAGTTCTGTCCGATGCAGACTAAGGTTGATGCCGATGCTTTGACTGAATTAGAGAAGTTTTTAGCTAAGGAACCTGTAGCGCAAAGCTAATTGGATTAATTCGTAGGGTGGGCATTGCCCACCTTACTTAATCGTAAAGCTATTTCGTTTCTTGTGAGGCGGGCATCCTGCTCGCCCAAAACTATGGTGCTGATGGCGCACCTTACTTAAGGTTATATTAAAAGGAGTTTCCGAAAAGGAGAATTCCGATGTTCCCTTGCAGCTACTTTTTTGTTACCAAGGAATTCAGACTTAGAGCTAGATGGGGATGAGGCAAAAAACTAGCTATTTCCCCTTTAATTAATAGCTTGCCGTCTGCGTCATGCCCAAAGTCTTTATTTCGCCTTTTCAATATAAAACTCTTCATCAACTCAATTTTGTTTAAACTGCACTCGCCTCGCCAACCCAGTTTCCAAGAAGGAAGAGAAGTGCCACCACGATAGTAAATTAGTCGCCTACCCTTTACTGGTAAACTAACTGAGCGTCGAGATTGATTTCGCTGCTTAAGAAATATTCCGTTTCCAGATTCAAGGAACAGCGGTGGATTCAAACGCTAATCTCATACCGCTTATTGCTGAGAATAAGTCAATAGAACGGATTTTGTTCATAGCCATTAAGCAGGCTGTAAAAACTCATATTTTGTACTATTTTTCAAGGGAGGCAGAGCCTCTAGATAATGGAGGCAGAGCCTCTAGATATTCATTACCAGGCAGAGCCTGGTAACGATAAATTTTGACTTCGTAGGGCGAGTTAACGCAGCGCCAACCTCATGCACCATTGGAGCTAAGTAGGGCTTGCTGAATAATTGATCGCTTTTTGGCGATCGGGAGTGATCGATTATTCAACCAGAGTTAAAGATGAGTTT
>NZ_JAUBQU010000108.1:0-20487 GCF_036701435.1 Microcoleus sp. Pol12A5 | reverse complement strand
ACATTTCGACTCCTACTTAGATTCACCTACCTCATTATACATAATTGATGGTTTACAAACCATTTGCGATTGCTATAGAAGATGTTGAGGTCTTTAATAATGTTGTTCATGATTGTAAAGGGGCAGGATTTGCTTTAGCAGTAGAAGGAGGAGCAGAAGCAAAAAATATTCGATTTCACCATAACTTAATTTATGATAACTGGGGAACCGGAATTCTCTTTGCCCGATGGGGAAATGATGGGTTACGGCATAATATTAAAATTTATAATAATACGGTTCATCATAATGGTTATGGTAAACCGAACCCAGGAGAAAGCTTTTTTTGGATTACTGGAGGGTTATATTTATTTTCTGATAATCTTCAAAATGTTGAAATCAAAAATAATATTTTTAACAAAAATAGGGGATTTCAAATCGGTTATAGCGATCGCTATTTGGCGGCTAACTCTGACATCAAAAATATTTTGTTTAAAAAAGATATTGAGATTAGCCAGAACTTAATTTTTGGAGAAAATAACACCACCCGTCCGATTTATGCTGGATGGCTTCCTGATAACTATGCGAATATCTATGGAACGAATGGAACTGCTGCTGTCAGAGAAGAACCTCTATTTGTTAATCCTGAAGAAGGAAATTTTTACTTACAATCTCCGGTCAGGAACCCAACCCCATTAACTGCTAATTCTCAAACATCTCAGATGAGAGTGGGAGCTTTTCCCAATGGAGAAAAACCCCATTTTTGGTGGCAGGGTAAGTTCCCACCTGAATTTCCTGATTTACCCCAATAAACCCTTCATTAAAATAAGTTGTGTCTGTAATAATTAATTGTTAATAGTTGTATTAAGTACCTAAACAACATTAATTACACAACTCAATAATAATGATTTAAGTAGGTAAGCGGGATTAAACCGACCTATGTAACAATATATAAACAGGGCTACCTTAGCCACGCTTAGGGATAGGGATACTTTACAATCCTTAACATAATTGTGTTTGACGGGTGCATCTCACTTTTGCAGATACATCAAGTAGAAAGTTGACCATTGAGATAAGCACAGCGAAGAGAAAGGATAGAGGAAACACTCTCGATATTCCACTGCGCTCCCGATAATTTCACCCTTAGTCCAATCCGTTTAATCGTTGATTCCACTGTTCCAGAACCGATAGAACTTAAAGATTCTTCTTTATAGTATCGGTAGTTAACTATTCGGTTGCGATGGAACTCTAAATAATTGCAAAAGGTTTTAAATCCTTTTCTTTTCAACTCTTTAAATAAATTGATAACTTCATTAACTTGACCGAACCATAACAGAGTTTCGGCTTGTTTTAATCGTTTCAATGAACCCCCGGCTTTGTACAAATTTTCTTTCAGATGATACCAATCTAAGATTTATTGTCTTTGTTCAGTCACTCCAATTTCTTGAAACAAGTTCCAAATTCCGGGATGACCATCCCCTATACAATATATAGGATGTAGCAATTTTTGGCTATTACTCCAATCAATTAAATCTTGATTATTTTGAAAGAATGCTCCGCAATAAACATTATCTAAACACACGGCTTTATAATCTTTCCAATAACATGGCTCACCCTTGTTTTCGTTGCGTAGCCTGACTTTACCTCCATCTAAGGTAATTTGTTGGACTCCTTGTTTAGATGTAGGCAATTCAAATTCTTGGCTATGAACTAATCTCTGTAAGGTACTATGAGAAACTGGGATTCCTGTGAATGTTTCTAAATCTTTTTCTCCTTTTTGATAAGACTCGTTGGCGCTGATTATCAGAGCGCACTTTTCCATCATTGGACTGAGTTGACTATAAGGTTTTAGCCCGAAATATTTCGCCTGATTGTCTGTAATATTCAGCAATCCGACTAATGATTTTACGGTTCGCTGTCTTCCGGTTTTAATTCCTGATACTTTTGAAAAAAAAACCTACCTAGTTCGGGCCCAACTTCTTTTAACATTTTTTGACGTAGAGAATTTTCGATAGTTTCAAAATTTGAAAGTTCGGTTGAATCTGTATTTCTGTAAAGAATGGATGCTACCCCTTTTAAGTGTGCTTTTAGGCGTTGTTGGTCTTCGGGTGTCATTTTTTTTACCTCATCTTTTTTCACATTTTTACTAGCTTTTTCATTTTAGCCCTTTTTCATATATTTGCAAAAGTGAGATGCACCCGTGTTTGACAGCGCCTACCTACTTAGCTACTTATTAAATTTACTGTTAACTAAGGCAAATTCGACTTTCTTGAGAGGCAAAATTCTGCATCTATCACTCTGAACCAAACTATAAAGTTATTTTGGCCCTTGGCAATTACGTAGCCGCTAAAGTGTGGCTCTTAGAAGATGAATATTGTCAAATTTTGCCAACGGCTGCTTGAGGTTGGGCCTGAATCTACTAGCCCAAGCTCGATCGCACTCCCCGCAACCTCGATCGAGACTCTCGCCCCATAGCGCAATTGTAAAGTTTTGTGACAATTTTGATTTGGTAGCTTTAGATACAGAATTGTCTGTTATAGTGATAGAAGAGAAGAAAACACCAGCCCAAAATTAATCTAAAGAATACGGAGGAACCGCATATGTCTACCGAAAATCAAGCTCGCTCTCTGATGATGCGCCACCACCAACTGGTGAAAAACCGCCAGCAATCCATGCTCAACCGCACCGCCACCGAAGTCGGGATGGAAGATACGCACTACTGGGGTCACATTCAAGGCAAACCGCAGCCCAGCTTTCAAGCCAGTTACGATCGCAGCAACGCCACTATGAGCTAGGGCAAGCTCAATTTCGACAATTGTCTACGAAGTTATTACCTATAATTTGGAGAAATCAGTTATGTCAACTCAAGAACAAGCCCGCAACCTGATGATGCGCCATCAACACGTAGTCAAAAACCGTCAGGAATCCATGCTGAGCCGTGTGGCTGCTGAAGTGGGTTTAGATGCTGGTTCTCCAGCGAGTATCGATCGCAAATAACTCGTTTTTTCAACGGCGAGATAGTTGAATCGAGTGTGTTGTTTGCCAGCTAAAAATTAATAATGTCAATTACAAAACCGTCGCGACTTCTTCTTGAGTTCTAACTCTAGATTGGAAGCCGCGATTAGTTTTATGGGAATTAGAAATTGGGAATTGGTAATATCTCGATCGTACTGCTTGTATAGAGAGCCGTTTGAGCAAAGGGTGAGCTAAGCGAGAGTTGGATAGCCTTAAAAGTCTACATCACAAACAATAAAAGACGTTTGTGCCGAGAAACTTGATATAATCCCCTTTCAGCAGATTGAAGGCTACTAGGGAGGTCATCATGTCGGACTGGAAAGAAATTGACGGCGGAGTTACAGCACCCAGAGGGTATCGAGCATCGGGAATTACAGCGGGTTTGAAGCCTTCAGGCTTGCCGGATTTAAGTTTAATTTTGTCAGAGGTAGACGCGATCGCCGCCGGAGTTTTCACCACATCGACTGTCCGGGCCGCTTGCGTGGACTACTGCCGCCAGCGTTTGCAAGCTAAACCCAGCGCCAAAGCAATTTTGTGCAATGCGGGACAAGCTAATGCTGCTACTGGCGAACAAGGTTTGGCAGATGCCCTCGAAAGTGCCAAATTGTTGGGAGAAGCGCTGAATATTCCTCCAGAATCTATTCTTTTGGCCTCCACTGGCGTCATCGGACAGCGGATAAAAATGGAGCCGCTGAGGGCGGCAATTCCCCGATTAGTTGCTGAGGCATCGGAAACTGGTTCCGATGCGGCGGCTAAGGCTATTTGTACGACTGATTTAGTGCCGAAAACGATCGCCCTGGAAACCATGTTTGGCGATCGACCCGTCCGCATCGGCGGCATCTGCAAAGGTTCGGGAATGATTCACCCGAATATGGCAACAATGCTGGCATTTGTAACTTGCGATGCAGCAGTGTCGTCGCATTTATGGCAAGAAATGCTGAGTCGGGCGGCTAACAGAAGTTTCAATCAAATTACTGTTGACGGCGATACCAGTACCAACGATTCGCTAATTGCTTTGGCAAACGGTCAATCCCGCACACCGGCAATTACGGAAATGGGGGCAGATGCTGAAAAATTAGAGGCGATGCTGACAGAAGTTTGCGTGCATTTAGCAAAGGCGATCGCCCGTGACGGCGAAGGTGCAACTTGTTTGGTGGAAGTGCAAGTTAGCGGCGCGCTGGATGAAGTTTCTGCGAGTAAAATTGCCAAAACAATTGTCGGTTCTTCTTTGGTGAAAGCTGCTATTTTCGGACGCGATCCGAATTGGGGCAGAATTGCGGCGGCGGCTGGGCGCGCTGGTGTACCTTTCGATCAAGAGAATTTGCGGATTCAATTAGGGGACTTTTTGATGATGGAAAACGGACAACCTAAAGAGTTCGATCGCGCTGCTGCGAGTAATTATATGAAAGCGACTGCGGAGGGAGAATATTTGAAGGCTGATACGGTTGTAATTCAGGTTAGTGTGGGGAATGGCAGCGGTTTTGCGAAAGCTTGGGGATGCGATTTGAGTTACGACTACGTGAAGATTAATGCGGAGTATACGACTTAAATAAGTCCCGGCGGTGAGAAGTCCGGGCGGTTAGAAACCGCGCCTACACAAACCAAACCAGACGAGAGCGGGTTAAAGGCAAATTTTACACAATTTAAACTAAACTTCCCCCCCTGGGGGGAAGTGAAAAAGTCTGAAACCTTTACTCACCGAGTTAATCTCAGCTTTTTTGCTCTTCATTGTAAAATCGCTACAGCCCTTACAGGATAAGCTTTTTATAATTTTAGCTAAAGCTCGCTAAAAATCTTATTCAGACTAAGTTTCAAGACTTTTTAAGCTTATTATTAATAAGTCTAATATAAAGTTTGAAAACGCGCCCTAACCAAAACTATCGGAGACAAACACATAGCCGCCGCCATATCCAACATTATCATCCACTAATATTAAGCCGTTATTGGTCTGCTGATCGCCACTTTGAGCAAGTCCGTAATTCACTACGCGCAACAACCGCTGCGGCGTAAACGATTCCAATTCCACAAAATTGCCTGCATCCAGCCATACTAGTTCTTCTGCTGTTAAACTTTGCCTTACAGCGTCGGGTAATTGACGGGCGGTTTGTGTCATAGTTTGAGATTGCTGCACAAACATATCGCGGGTTGCTAAGATTTGACGGGGAGAAATTCCCAAATCAAAAATTGTCACCTGTTGATTCGCAAACCAGTTTGGATTAGTTCGTAATTGATGCACTAAACCAACGCCAGCAGGGCTCGCATTGTGCAGTGCATAGACTTTTAAATCGGCATTACGGCGCAGCATTTCTATTACGGTACTGAAGATGCTTTGGGGATAGCCACTAATACTAAGAATGGCGCAGTTATTTTCAAAATGGACATTGTTAGCAATGAGGAATTGAGCTATTTCGTCACTGTCACAGACAATTGCGCGATCGAAGCTGTAGGCGCTGACTTCGGGATCTATGGTTGCGGGCAAAGCTTCTTGGCGAGGTGCAGGGAGCAGTTTTTCTAATGTGCCGTTTACTGTTTGCCAGTCTCGCAGCCATTTATCGCTTTGCGCTTGATTAACCAGAAATATTTCACCCGTTATCTGTGGGCGAGTTTTTTGTGAAATACCGAGCCCGTAGGAAAATAGCCCTAGTGTAATCGCTACGATGTATCCTGAAGAATAATCAAATATTAGGCTTCCTGAAATGCCCAGCACTAAAATAATCCCCCCTAAAATCTGGAGATTTTTAGCATTATTTCTTCTGCCGCGAATACCTTGAGCAGGAGATTTGCTGTAGTATAAAAATAGCCCTATCCAAATCAAATTGTAGAGAGCGAAGGGAATAATAACTGCGAATTGTGACGGAAAAATAGCAGAAGCCCAGTTAATGCCGAAGATGCCCATAAATAGGCCATAAAAGAAGTAGAGAAAAAACCAACTGGTTTCTGGCGCGCGAGATTTAAGCTTTTGGTCAATAAAATACCAAAACTGTTTGTGCGTAAAAAACAACATATTTTGGCTGGAAATATTTTGGATCGCCTTTTTGAAAAAGGGATCGGTGAATGCCAACTTTTTATCAGTGACGGTAGTGGGTTCAAAGACAAACGGATGGTTGCACTGTTTACAGCGACCTGAGTTCCTGGTACGATCGCTCAAAATGTTGTCGGTATTACACTGGACGCATTTCATTCCCATTTCGGTTACTCCTGATTGATTTAATGGATTTATATTGTTGACGGTTGTTTTGGAATGATTTAACCGCAGAGGGCGCAGAGGGCGCAGAGGAAGAGAAGAGAGATAATAAGTAGAAGGAAGAAGGAAGAAGGAAGAAGGAAGAAACTATGCCCAATGCCCAATGCCCTATTAAAATATTTGCCCGTTTAACAAGATAGAATAGTCTTCTCGCTGTCGAATTAATCGATCGCCCTTAGCATCAATCAACACCTCAGCAGGGCGGGGGCGGTGCAGAAAATGTGACGACATCGCATAGCCGTAAGCCCCGCTATCTAAAATCAGGATCGCATCTCCAATTTTGAGTTTCGGTAGCCAACAGTTGCGCCCCAAATAATCCCGCGAATAAGTCGTGTTGCCGCAAATATCCGTTTCATGTCGCGATACATCGTCGGTTTCCCAAGTTGCGATCGCCCGATAGCCCCCGTGCACCGCAGGCACCGATAGATTTGATACAGTCGTATCCACGCCGACAATTTGCCTATCGCCCAACCACTTCACCGACACAACTTTCGCAAGCAAAACGCCACAACCTGCGATCGCCGATCGTCCCGGTTCAATCACCAACTCGATCGGGCGAGATAGCGCACTCAATCGTTCAGTAATCGCCGCACCAAACTCCCGCCAGTCAAACACTGCACCGCCTCGATAGGGATAGCCAAAACCACCGCCAAAATCGAGGGTTCGCCAATCGGGCAACAGTTGGGCGATCGCAATTAGGCGATCGATCGCCTGCGTAAAAGCACTCGTGGCGTTAGTTCCAGTCCCCCGATAAAAATGCAATCCGGTAATCCTCAACCCCTGCTGCTGCGCGATTTCGTTGGCTTTCTCGAATTCGGCGGG
The DNA here is from genome assembly GCF_036701435.1 of Microcoleus sp. Pol12A5. NCBI lineage: Bacteria > Bacillati > Cyanobacteriota > Cyanophyceae > Oscillatoriales > Microcoleaceae > Microcoleus > Microcoleus sp. Pol12A5. The sequence goes on along the minus strand of NZ_JAUBQU010000108.1, from coordinate 13,430 downwards.
ACGCACTCCAATCCGACTGTCTCCCGTCAATTCCGGTGAGTTGAGGCGCAGTCCAATTTCGGCACGGATCGATCGCGGTTGACTCCCGGAATATTCGCAAAAATCTTGGAGTTGCGACAGACTATCGAAGTTAAATCGATCGATCTTCCACTCAATTAATTGCTGAATATCCGCCCTGTTGAGGTTACTGCCGCTGTAGACGATGCGATCGCTCGTAAAACCCGCTTTCAGCCCCAAAAAAACATCCCCCGGTGTATTCGCGTGTAGCCCCCAACCAGCTTGCTGAATCAATTGCAACAGAGCAATATTGCCGTTGGTGACGCTAGCAAAATGAAACTGAACGTGCGGATAGTCGATCGATCGCGTAATATGCTCAAGAGTCTGACGGAGGATATCGGCCTGATACACATATAAGGGCGAACCATAAGTTGACAAAAGTCGCTGGGCCATTGCTTCGGAGAACGGCGGCGAATGTGTTTTGGTTTCATTCTGTAGGAAAGATTCAGTCATATAGAAGAAGTTCGGCAACGGATTTTGTAACGGATGTAACGAATGTTCGGCAACGGATTATTTAACGGATGTAACGGATGTTCGGAACAGGGAAGATTGTAAAATCAACAGTCAACAGTCAACAGTCAACCTCTTTCGATATTTCCAAATGCGTTGCCCGATCGGCGGTGGCAACCAAAATACATGATCAAGCGATCGCTTAACTGGAATTTCGCCTAAAACCTCGGTTCGCCATGCCTGCCACATCAGCAGCAGCCAGAGATTATTGCCAATATAGCGATCGCGCATGGCAACTCCGAGTTGTCCCGATAACATCGAGTCGGCCAAATGGGGCTGCCAGCAATTTTGCGATCGCAACAGATTTGGATTCAGCCGATCGCCGATCGCAGCCCAAAACTCTCGGTAATACCAAACCTTCAACGGCACACCCATCCCGCGCTTTTCCCGCCAGATAATTTCCGGCGGCAGCCAGCGTTCGGACGCTTTTTTGAGGATGTATTTTTCGCACGCACCTTGCAGTAGAAGCTCGCCAGGGAGTTGAAACGTCCATGCTGTGAGGTCGGGGTCGCAGAAGGGCGATCGCACCCACAAACCGCAAGCAAACGCCAATGCCGTTGCCCTCGGCTGAATATTTTGGGCACCTTTGAGCATCAGCGAAGCGCGCCGCAGCCTCGCTAGCAGGGAAGGACAGGTTTTGGGATCGATCGCGTCTTGCAGGTAAACGCTCAAATCGTGAGACTGAATGCGATCGAGAATTTCTGGCGAAAAAATCTGTTTTTCATAACCGTAAAATCGCTGAAACGTCCGCAAATACTGCTGTTCAAAGGTTTCTTTTCCGCCGGGATGTTCTGCACTGTAAACTCCGTGGGCAATCAAAGGCTTGTTTGTCCATCCGGCAAATAGCTGATCGCCATTCTCGCCATTGAATACAACTCGCACGTCTTGCGCCGCCGCATGTTTGAGCAAAAACAGCGCAGCCGTCGTGCCGTCTCCATAGGGTAAATCGAGGGCTTTGGCGGTTGGCCCGATCGCCCGCAACACTGCATCGCCCGTCGCCGCCACTCGGATCAGCGGAATCTGAAAAAAGTCAGCCACCTGTTGGGCGTAGGGCAGTTCGGAATAGGCTTCGACACCAAAATCTAGGGCATAGGCGCGCACCTGCAAGCCTGCTTTCACTAGCAGCGCCGTCACCAGGGAAGAATCGATGCCACCGGAGAGTAAAACGCCTACGGGTTCGTCGATCGGCAAATCGGCCACTTGTCGATCGATCGCCTGTTGCAACAGCACTTGCAATTGTGCGATCGCCTCATCCTCACAGCGCAGTAGTTGGGGCGCTTCTTGCCAAGCCGATTGCAGCGATTCCCTAGAGGATAGCTTCGCCGCGCGTACTTTCGGCAGATCGTTAACATCGGCGATTTCCCACATCATCTCGCTTCCGGCTGCTACGGATGCAATTTGGTCGATCGGCGTTAACGGCGTGGGCACGTAGGAAAAGCAAGCATAACTGTGTAGGGCGATCGGGCTAATTTGAGGGGAAGCCATCAGCGGTAGCAGCAATTGCAGGCGCGTCGAAAACCAAATCGTTTCTCCCAACTGCATCCAATAAAGCGGCACTCGCCCAAACGGATCGCGCCCCAGCCTTAGCTGGTGGGCTTCTACCGCCGCCCAAGCATCTCCCGGAAAATCCGTCGCCCGATCGCGCCCGCAAGCATTCAGCGTCACTCGATCGCCCGCGAGGGCTGATGCAGAGGCGATCGCCCATTCTGATAATTTGCCCTGTCGGATGAAGTAGTCAGGCACTAAATGGCTGAGCGTTTTTGTGCGATCGTCCTCTCCCCAGTAGCCTATGAAATGTGAAGGTTTTTCGATCGCACCCATTAGATGTCTCCAATAATTATTGTGGAACAGGCATCTTGCCTGTTCAAAACAGGCTGTTTTTGGATAAGTCTATGTAGATATCTCCCATAATCGTTGTGGAACAGGCATCTTGCCTGTTCAAAACAGGCTTTTTTGGATAAGTCTATTTATTTCACCGTGAAAGGTTCACTGCTGATGACGCGCCCATCCAGGGACATCCGAACTTCCCATTTGCCTGGGGCTGCAGCAGATCCGAGATCGTAAAAGCAGTGCGTATTCCAAACCGCAGTATAGATCGTGCGAGTTTGATACCTGCCCTGATGAACAATGTCACCGCTGGGAGTAATCCAATCGCATTGCAGAGACAACTGATTGCCGATCGGAGCATTTTTCAACGTCACCTGGTAGTAGATGCGGGGGTTGATTTGACGGTTGACTTGAGTGAGACTGTCACCGCCCTTTTGAGAGAGCGCAATCCTGTCTTCTCCTCCCACAACTCGAGCAGTTTTTTGTTGCTGATTTTGCCCGAACAGCACGCCTATACCGATCGCAGAGATGACAACGGCTGTCGAGGCGATCGCGATCCAGCGGTTGCGTCGCTGCTGTTTTTCTAGGACTTCGCGGCGGCGCATTTGCGCGATCGCATCTTCTAAAAGCTCATCAGGCAGATTCAACTCCCGTAAAATTTCTCTTACCTGATCAGGGGCCAATTCTAACTCGCGCTGCTGCGATAACTTGTCGATTTCAGCGACTACCTGTGCTAATTGAGTTGGAGTGAGTCGAGGTTCCATAGAGTTATTTCCAGTTAAAATTATATATATAAATCACCCCTTTCTTCTCTTCCTCAGCGCCCTCTGCGCTCTCTATGGTTAAATTACTCATATTATTCAATAAACAGCTCTCTAAGTCAATTCATAAAAATCATAACCTTAACCTCATAAAATTCATATTTACAGTCCTGGACGCATCGGGACTCATGCGAAACCGGGTTTTTTTACGAAAAGACGCCTTGCCACCCGCAGATTAGGGAAAAAACCCGGTTTCTTTGTCGGAGTGCGTCCAGGACTGACTTATATAAAATCCAGACTCGGAAACTCTTCTACTTTTTGGGAATCAGTTAAATTCAACTTTCCTGAATCTATTTTTTCCTGGTGGCGATTCAACCAAACTGCATTTAAACCCGCAGCTTTAGCACCGCAATAATCAGCCTTAAAACTATCGCCGATATGCAAAACGTTTTCAGCAATGCAGTTGTGTTTCTGCAAAGCTGCGGTAAAAATTTGAGACTCTGGTTTGGCTGCACCAACTTCGGTAGAAATTGTCACTGATGTGAAATATTCGGCTAAATTGAGTGCTTTTAATACTGGATAAAGTCGCGAATCGAAATTCGAGACTACTGCTAATTCAATTCCTTGTTGCTGCCACCTCTTTAATGCTGGCAATACGTCGGGATAGACGAACCAAGGTTCGGCGGTGGCAAAATGAGCGTAGAGTTCCGCAAAGAACTTTGGAAAGTCTGAGAATTGATTGAAAACGCCTGCTATTTGAAAAGCGTTCGCGCAAACTGCTTGCCACCATTCAAATTCTAGCTGGGGAATTTTGGCTAATTCTCTTCCGGGAAATGCCATCTGATTTGATTCGGCAAAACTTTGGAAAAATGCAGCATTTAACTCTTCATTCTTAACTGTTACTCCAAACCTTTGGGCAAATTTTCCGTAGACTTCGCCGACGCTGCCCCGAACATCAAATAGTGTACCTGCAGCGTCTAAAAAAATTACTTTGGTCATTTGTTATTTGTTATTTGTTATGGGTTTGTAGTAAGGACTTTAGTGCTGATTGCCTAGGATTTTACATTTGAGGACTTCAGTTCTCACTACAAACTTTTTCAGTTGTGAGTTGTTTGCGGATTCACCACACCACAATGATTAGCAATATTGTCCGCAGGTTCAAATCGACCGCCTAAATATTTGGCGAGGAATTCTTCGGCGATCGCATAAAAGTGCAGGCGATTTTCTGGTCTCGCAAATCCGTGTCCTTCGTCTGTATAAAGCACGTATTCTACAGGTTTGCCGGCTTGTTTCATGGCATTGACAATTTGCTCGCTTTCTGCTACTTTGACTCGCGGGTCGTTGGCACCTTGGGCGATTAGTAAAGGTTTCTGGATGCGATCGACAAAAGATAAAGGCGAGATCGATTTCAAAAACTCTGGTTCTGTTTCCAAATTGCCCACGCGGTGATACAGACTTGCTTTTCTCGGTTCCCAGTAAGGCGGAATAGTTTGCAGCAGTGTAATCAAATTGCTTGGCCCGACAATATCGACGGCGCAGGCAAAAACATCGGGAGTAAAAGTCACTCCGACTAATGCAGCATAACCACCGTAGGAACCGCCCATAATCGCAATTTTATCTGGCTGGGAAATTCCTGTTTCTACAAGCAAATTAACCCCATCTAGCAAGTCGTCGTGCATTTTAGCTGCCCATTCGCGATTGCCGGCATTGAGAAAGGCTTTGCCGTAGCCGGTGGAACCGCGAAAATTGATTTGCAAAACGGCGTAACCTCGGTTTGCCAGCCATTGGGCTTGTGGATTGTATCCCCAGGTATCGCGTGCCCAGGGGCCACCGTGAACTAGCAAGACTGTCGGTACGGGTGTGGCGACGCCAACAGGTTTAGTCAGGTAGCCGTGAATGGTTAAACCATCTCTTGCGGTGTAAGAAATGGGTTCCATTGATGATAGTGGTAGCCCTTCGAGTTTGGGTTGATTGCTGAACAGAAAGGTGAAGGTTTTGGAGGCGCGATCGTACACATAGTAGTAAACTGGGCCGTCGTCTGTCCTGTAAGCGATTAGCCAAGTAGTGTCGGCGAGGTTGCGGCTGGTGAGGTCGAATTCGCCGGGACGGAATTTGCCGATCGCCTCAAAATCCTCTGCTATGCTTTGATCTAAAATTTGCCACTCTTGCTTGTCCTTGTAGAACGAAACCGCCTGAATCTCTCGCTTGGTGGGGTGTATCAAAATATCGCCGACATCGTATTCTGAATCAGAGGCGAGATCGGTTTCTTGTTTGGTTTCTAAGTCTAATGCGATCAAACGTTTGGCGTTAGCATCGTGATTGCCGATGATGTAAAGAATTTTGCCGTTTTCTGAGAACATGACGGCACCGCCTTCATCGTCGGGCCCCCAGCTTCGCAGGCTTTCCCAAGACTTGTCCGCAGTTTCCCGAAACACTAATTCTGATCCGCCGTCGGCAGTGGTGGCTGTGGCCGCCCGCACTTGGAATTGGGCGTCAACAGTCCAACCGACGATGTTACCTGGGTTGTCGGTGTCGAATTCAACGGCACCGTTTTCCAGGTTGATGCGGTAAACATCGTGTTTGCGCCGATCGCTGATGTTCATTTCCACTAAAATTTCATTAGGGAAGTTGCGGTCAAGGGCGATCGGATGAGCTCGAACACCTTGAAATGGTGTCAAGTCGCGAACCAGGTTTGACTGGATATTGACTGAGAATAAATGCCATTTTTCATCACCATCAATATCTTGCTGATAAATGAGCTCTTCGCCGCTGTAAGTCCAGTAAAAGATGCGGATGCCTCGTTTTTTATCTGCTGTCAGTTGGCGATCGTCTGCTTGACCGACGGTACGCAATTGCACTTGCAAAACGTTGTTTTCGTCGGGTGCAATGTAGGCGATATACTTGCCGTCGGGTGAAATTTTGGGGCTGGTTCTTTCAGGATTTCCGAACAGAATCTCCCGCTCTATCAACGGTGGAATTTCAGTTTTTGGCTGTTGAAATGTGGAATTTTGCATTTTTTCTCGTGCCTAATATTCTCTGAATCTACACTCCGACAGAAAAAACCAGGTTTTTACCAAATATGCGCGTAGTAGTGAAGTATTTTCGTGAAAAACCCGGTTTCGGAACCGCCCTCATAAGTCCTACAATCAATAATAAACCGTCAACTGTAAACAGTTAACAGTCTACAATCAACTAACTTTTAAGCAAATCCTGAATCGGCTTGCTAATCCAATTAAAACCAACTTTTAGTTGATGATCGAAGGTTGGCATCCGATAGAGATAAGCTAAGCGGCGAGCAATGTGGGCTAGTTGTCCGTCGAGTTTAATTCCTAAACCGGCGAGGGTGGCGTTGTCAATGCCTAATGTCATCATTTCTCCTAGCGGCTGATAGCGGAAAGGAAGTAATGGGCGATCGGTGAGGGAGGCCCAAATGTTCCAGGCGGTGTAGTCAGCTTGCTGGAAGGCTGTTTGGGCTGTTCCGGGGACTTTTTGATTAGTTGCATCGTGACATTCCGCTAAGTCTCCCAAGGCAAATATATCTGGATGGTCAATAATTTGCATTTGCGAATTGACTATTAATTGACCGCGGCGGTTTTGTTTGAGGGGTAGCGATCGCACAGCTTGACTAACTTGAGTTCCTACTGTCCACAGCACTATGTCTACGGGCAGAACATCTAATTGTCCTTTGTAAAGTAAGGATATTGTGTCCGCTTCGATCGCCTCTACTTCTGTTTCTAAGTCGATCCACACTTTCCGTTTTTCTAAAGCTTGGCTGGCGGCTTCGCGGTTAAACTCCGGTGATGTCCGCAGAATCATGTCGCTTTGCTCAACTAACCGCACGCGACCTTTGTCTCCGAGTCGATCGGCTAATTTACAAGCTAATTCTACTCCTGAATAACCGGCGCCGACGATCGCCACCCGAATTTTGTCGGTGTTGCTGGCTTCTAAAAACCGCAGTCTTTCTTCTAAGCGGTAGGCGTCGTCGAGAGTGCGGAACGAGTAAGCGTATTCAACCGCACCCTTGACCATATCTAGAGGGGTTTCGCCACCTAAAGCTAAAACCAGGCGATCGCACGGAATTTCTGGCCCGTCGTGCAACTGCACTCGCTTTTCCTCCACATCGATGCCGGAGACAGTACCTTGACAAAAGCGCACGCCTGTGTTTTCCAAGAGTTCGGCAAACGGTGGGGCAATTTCCCAGGTTTGGAGTTCGCCGGTCAGGAGTTCGTACAGCAGGGGAACGAACAAAAATCGATCGCGGCGGTCAACTAGGACAATTTCGGGTTTTTCGGTTTTGGAGAAGGGTAACTGACTCAAGCGCAGGGCTGTGTAGAGTCCGCCGAAGCCTCCGCCGAGAATGCAAATCCGGGGTTGTTGTTGAGTCATGGTGTTTTGTTTGAGGGGCTCACGGTAGCAAGGAAACTTATCTTATTCTAACGAGAGCGGGGAAGGGGGGAGTGGGAGACTGGGAGACTGGGAAAATGGCAAAATCTTCCCTCTTTCCCTAGAACCTCAACATCCATCTGTTGAATCCGTTAAACTCACACCTAGAGCACCATTCTCAATAAGCTTTTTATGAGCGGACTCTTCTGCCCACCCATAAGAAAATGCACTTGTTGTGGAACAGGCCGGAAAGCCTGTTCTTGAGTATGGTGCTCTGGCCGTGAGTTAAATCCATTAAATCCGTTAAACAATGCGTTTCCGAACTGTTTTCTATATCTCTAGCCTTGATTAGCTTTACCTATTACCCGCCCTCAAATTTTCTGAAGGTTCGCAGAACTAATTTTGTACTATATTAGTTTATAACGAATTATTTCGCACATTAAATTCACTTTTTATAGGGTCATCTACTCTACCACTTGCCCCCGCACTCACAAGTGAAAAAAAACCATGCAAATTTCTTCCAATTCTTCTAAATTTAAGAACGGCGATCGTAATAACGAAGACGGCTCATCTTTGTTAAAAAGCGAAGAACGATATAAAAATTTAGTAGCTAATATTCCCGGTGCTGTCTACCGCTGTACCTGCGAGTTGACGGACGACGGGGAATTAACACGGACAATGGCGTTTTTGAGCGAGGCTGTTCATGAAATATCAGGCTATCCCTCTTCTGATTTTATCAACGATCGCGTCCGTTCTTTTGCCAGCATTATCCATCCTCAAGACCGCAAAAATGTGGATTCTGCTGTCAAAAAAAGTGTAGCAACCAGAACTTCGTACATCCTTGAATACCGGATTGTCCGCGCTGACGGCGAAATTAGCTGGGTTTATGAAAAAGGCAAAGCTGTTTGCTGCGAGGCGGAAGAGGCTAGAGGAAAACAAGAGGAACAAGGGGAAATGGAGGGCTTTTTGTCGGCTGTGGTTCCGTCGGTTTCGCCGATCGCAAATTCTCTGTCTGGGGTTGTCTATCTCGACGGAGTGATTTTGGATATTACTGAACGAAAGCGAGCTGAGGAGAACCTGCGAAACACTCAAGATTTTCTGAATGCGGTACTCCAAAATCTGCCGATTAGCGTCTTTATTAAAGATGCTGTAGAGCAAAAATTTATTTATTGGAATACTGCTAGCGAAGAATTGTTTGGCTATTCGAGGGATGAAGTGCTCTTAAACAATGCTGCTGACTTGTTAACCTCAGAGGAAGCAAATTACTTGCAAGCACAAGATTTAGAAGTGCTAGCAACGAGAAAAGGTATCGATTTGCCAGAAGAAACTATCCAACTTCCCCACCGAGGAAAGCGGATTTTGCACACGAAAAAAGTTCCTTTGTTTGACGATTTGGGCGCGCCTAAGTACATTCTGGGTATTGCTGAAGATATTACGGAAAGAAAAAAAAATGAAACCGAATTGTCCCGGTTGGCTATTGTGGCTCAAAAAACGCAAAATGGTGTGATTATTACTGATGCTCAAGGCTGCATTGAATGGGTAAATGAAGGATTTACTCGGATTAGCGGTTATGTGCTGGCAGAAATGCAGGGAAAAAAACCGGGTGATGTACTGCAAGGCTCTCAAACAGACCCGCTAACTATTGCTCAACTGCGATCGGCTTTGGCTGCAGGCGTGCCGTTTAATCAGGAAATCTACAATTACAAAAAGGATGGAAAGGGTTATTGGGTGGCACTTTCGATTGCCCCAATTTATGAAGAAACTGGTGAACTCGAAGGTTTTATTGCGGTGCAAACTGATATTACGGATCGCAAGCAAGCAGAGGAAACACTCAGGCAGAGGGAGAATTATTATCGCTGCATTGTCGAGACGGCTTCGGAGGGTGTTTGGATGTTTGACCGCGAAAGCATCACGACTTTTGCTAACTCTCGGATGGCCGAAATGCTGGGGTATACTGTAGAGGAAATGCAGGGGCGATCGCTATTTGAGTTTATAGACTGCGAGTCTAGGAAAATAGCAGAAAGTTACGTGCAGCGCAGGCGGCAAGGCATTCGCGAACGACACGATTTTAAGTTTACTCGCAAAGACGGATCTCACTTGTGGGCGATCGTGTCGGCGACGCCGATGTTCGATGCGGATGGCGAATTTTCGGGGGTGTTGCGGATGATTACCGATATTAGCGATCGCAAACAAGCCGAAGCAGAATTGCGCCAAACTCTCCAAGAATTAGAATTTGAAAAATTTGCCCTAGATCAATCGGCGATAGTCTCGAATACCGACGAATTCGGAGTCATTACCTATGTCAACGATCAATTTTGCGAACAATTTAAATATTCCCGAGAAGAACTGATCGGCAAAACCCACAGACTTGTCAATTCTGGTTATCACCCAGCCGAGTTTTTTAAGCAGCTTTGGTCAACCATCCGCCAGGGAAAGGTTTGGCGGGGAGAAATGAAAAATCAAGCTAAAGACGGTACATTATTCTGGTTGGATACTACGATTGTACCTTGCTTAAATACCAGCGGAGAACCTCATCAATATGTAGCAATTCGCAAAGATATTACCAAGCGCAAACACGCCGAAGAAGCGGTGCAGCTTTCCGAAAGTCAATTGAGGGCTAAAAATCTAGAATTGGCAAAAGCCCTACGGGACGTGCATAAAACTCAAAGCATGATGGTTCAAAATGAAAAAATGGTAAGTTTGGGGCAATTAGTCGCTGGCGTTGCTCACGAAATCAACAATCCAGTTAGCTTTATTTACGGCAACGTCATGCACGCTGACGATTACTTTAAAGACTTGCTAAAAATGCTGCAACTTTACCAGCAGGAATACCCGAACCCAACACCGGCAATTAAACAAGAGATAGATGATGTAGATTTAAATTTTCTGCTCAAAGATTTGCCTAACTTGTTAAATTCGATGAAAATGGGAGCCGAGCGAATTCGCCAAATTGTGCTGTCATTAAAGAATTTTTCGCGATTAGATGAAGCCGAACAAAAGCAGGTGGATATTCACGAAGGGATTGAAAGCACTTTGTTGATTTTGCAGCACAGGTTGAAAGAAACGGCAGGGCGTCCTAAAATTGTGCTCCTTAAAGAGTTCGGCAGTTTGCCCCGCGTACAGTGTTATGCAGGACAGTTGAATCAGGTTTTTATGAATATTATTGGCAATGCAATTGATGCTTTGGAAGAGGCAATGGAGACTGGACACTGGGCAGAGGGACAACTGGCGCCTATTCCTTATTGTCCTTCGCCGACGCTGCGGATTTGTACGGATGTAAAATATGAACAGGATGCTTTGATGCAGGCAGATTCTGCTGTTTCTGATGATTCAATGCGCCATCCCTCTCATATTGTGATTCGGATTGCTGACAACGGGCCGGGGATTCCGATAGATGTTCACAAAAGGCTGTTCGATCCGTTTTTTACTACGAAAGAACCTGGTAAAGGTACTGGTTTGGGGCTGTCTATCAGCTATCAAATAGTGGTGGAAAAGCACGGCGGGCAGCTTAGATGCGATTCCGCACCGGGTCAAGGCACGGAATTTGCGATCGAGATTCCTGTGGGGAATAGTCAGTAGTCAGTAGTCAACAGTCAACTAATGAAATATAACGTAATTTACGACGGCAATTGCAATCTCTGCGTTACCTTGGTGCAGTTACTAGAAAATTTAGATAAAGGCCAGAATTTTGAGTATATTTCCATGCAAGATCTAGAGGAATTAGAGCGCTTTGGAATAACTTCTGGTGACTGCGAAATGGGGATGATTTTGATAGATGCAGAGAATCCAGAACGTCGCTGGCAGGGCAGCGATGCGGCGGAGGAAATCGGACGGATATTGCCTGCTGGCGAGGTGTTTGTGGCTGCTTATCGGGCAATGCCGGGGATGAAGTGGATGGGCGATCGCGTGTACGAACAAGTCCGCGATAACCGCTATACTTTGTTTGGCAAGCGATCGACTACTTACAAATCTGTTTATCCGGTTGGCTGTAGATCGATCGACAATTGCGATAATAGCAAGGACTAAAGTCCTTACTACAAACAGGTTCGCAGGGAAAACTGAAGTCCTCAAAAAGATTAATTAAACAAATCGAATATCTGCTGGCAAAAGTCTTTGAGTTTTTGCGCCGACTCCACCGCAGGTTCGGTTTGGCCGAGAAAATTCCAATTTTCCACGGTAGAAAAGTGCCACTGCTGACCGCTATGATCGTAACCCGCGGCCTCAACTCCGATCGCCCGCCGATATCCTTCCACCGGATCTTGGTAAAATCGGATTTGAATCAAAATGCTGCGGCTTTGCAATAAGCGGCTTCTACCGGGAAAATGGAAGCCAATGTCGATCGAATCTGGATCTACAAGTTCTCTGGTATCGTGGTCATTCATCCAAGGTTTCAAATCGACTTTTGCATCCGGGAATTCGGACTTGAATAAATTAACAACCGCAGCAATTTTGCTGGCAACTTCTATATTTTTGGCTTGTTCGGCAGCGTTCACTTGAAAAACTCCTATCAAATACAGTTATTACATGATTTAGCTAACAATGTAACTGCATACTGCCTGCTTTAAACAGTGAACTGTGGACTATTTGATAGATATTTAGGAATTGACAAATTTCCAATTGTGTGGTAAGCACAAGTCATACCATTTGAGATTTGAGATGTGAGATTAAACAATTGGCAATGACTGATTGCGTAAGTGTGGTGAATAAATTTTATCAAAGCGGCAGGGCGATCGCAAATTCCGTACCTTCTCCCAGCACCGATTCGCAAGTTAATTTACCGCCGTGGGTTTCTTCCACAATTTGCCTGCTGATAGACAACCCCAAACCCGTACCTTTCCCTACTCCTTTGGTAGTAAATAAATGGTCAAATATTTTCGACTTGACCTCCGGTGACATCCCTTGACCGTTATCTTTGATTTTAATCACCACGCTGTTACTATCCTCGGAGACTTGAGTGATAATGGCGATCGTATTCGGTAAAGCTGCAATTTCAGCGTAAGTGCGGCCCTGATTGGATTCCTCAAAACAGTCGATCGCATTTGCCAGCAAATTCATAAATACCTGATTCAGTTGCCCAAAATAACATTTAACTGGCGGGATATCTCCGTATTCTTTGATAATCTTAATCGTAGGGCGAGTATCTTTAGCTTTCAGGCGATACTGTAAAATCATCAAAGTGCTGTCGATGCCCTCATGAATATTTGCTGACACTTTATTCGCACTGTCAGCGCGGGAAAAAGTCCGCAAAGACTTGCTAATATTGCGGATGCGCTCTGTACCTGATTTCATAGATAAAAGCATTTTCGGCAAATCTTCCATCAAATATTCTAAATCAATCTCCGATGCTTTATCCTCTAATTCATCTCCAGGATTAGGAAATTTTTCTTGGTAAAGTTGCAAGTAATCAATCAAATCTAAGCTACCCTCAGCAGCAGCATCAAGATTGCCCGCAATAAAACCAAGCGGATTATTAATTTCGTGAGCAACCCCTGCAATCAAGTTGCCGAGAGCAGACATTTTTTCGCTTTGAATAAGTTGCAGTTGCGCCTGTTGCAATTCATTGAAAGATTTTTCTAACTGTTGAGATTTTTCTTTCTCACGCGCGTACAAACCAGCATTTTCTACAGCAATAGCAACTTGAGAAATTAACACTTTGAATACTTCTACTCTCTCTGCTGTAAAAGCTCCTAATGTCAAAGCATTTTCTAAATAAATTATTCCGCGCCGCTGAGATTGATAAATAATCGGCAAACAGAGAATTGATTTTGGTTGATATTTCTGAATGTAGGGATCTACCTTAAAAGGTTCAGCGACAGTGGCATTGTCTAAAACCAGATGCTTTTGACTGCGGTGTACGTAATTAATCACAGACAGTGGTACATCTTGACAATT
>NZ_JAUBQU010000260.1:0-2401 GCF_036701435.1 Microcoleus sp. Pol12A5 | reverse complement strand
AATTTTAATAATTTTAGGAATCGCGTATTAGCTTGCTGGTCTGATTAGATAAACTTATAACCATAAGTTCAGGAGAGTCGGTTGTTTTTTTATCGGAAAGTAGTATTGCTTTTTTGACGGAGGACAAAACTCACACGCTGGCGGTGTAACCATTGTGCCAGCTCTATGCTATGAAATTCTCGATCACCAATAATGATTAATTTATATTTTTTTAAGAGCGTAATTACCGGAGGCAATACTTGTTGCTGTTCGGCAAGATTTGAAGCCCCTTGTTTATCTAATAGTGTCGAGAATATGGGAAATGTTCTTTTTTGAACGATCGCACTTACCATTAAAACATTATACTCTTTCCATTGGGTTCTATCTAATGCAATGATTAATTGACTCCCAGCTTTGAGCTGGCGGGAGATCGCTTCTTTGACGAGCGGGAACCACAGCACCAATATGCTGAGTTCTTTAATCTGTAAAAATCGTTGTATGTGACGGCGTCGACTACTTTGTAATATGGGTAATTGTAGGGTGGCAGCTAATCGTTCTATTCTAACTTATTTTTGAGACTGTAACAACCAGACTAGCATTTGAAGAGTAAGTAATTGTGCTGGTGTCAGATATTTTTCAAGTATCGAGTGATAGAATAAGGGCAACATATTATTGGTTTGGGTCTTCTGGTATTAACAGGACCCTACTTTTTTATCACAACTGGGTATTCTTTTCCCTCAAGAGATTATTATGTCAATAAGCAGAAATTTTTGAGGCGGCTCGATCGCGCGAAAAGTTTTGCCTGTAAGGCTTCGGGGGCGCTTGTCGCCCCCTGAAATCCAGCCCTTTCGGCAACGCGCTTACTTCGTTGCCCTTGACTGATAACAAGTAAGCATTTTGGGTCAAGCGCTCGCCCGGAGATGATAGTAGCAACGAGCAATCAAAAAACAAAATAGCCAGAGCCCAGCAACATTTTAACGGCTGCTGGGATCTAACGCACGATCGCATTTTAGGTTGAATAAAGTTGATTTAGGGACTACCAAATAAAAAACTCGTCCAAAATCAAGCGGTACTGTAAACAATATCGATAAACCACTTACCGAGATTGGGGAGGCTATCCCCAACAGGTTGGGAAAGACGCTGAATCTGAGTTTCAACTTCAGCCATTTCCAGAGTTGTGAGCTTAACCCCAGTTTGATAAGTCAAGGTCACGAGTTTGACTATCGGATGTTTACCCTTCCAAGTCATCGTTTCAGCCAAATGCAGCACGGTGGTAATATCATCAAGGATATTACCGTTCCAGTGGTTTTCCAACACTCCCCAAGTGCGCTCAACAGGATTGTATTTACTGTGGTAGGGCGGGTAGTAGGCTAAACGCAGATTCAACTGGTGCTTACTGAAAAACTCCACAAGACGTTTCATCAATTGAGTTCGTCGGGAATGGTTCTCTGGTCCGTTGTCTTGATTGAGTAGTAATGTGCGGATATGAGTAAAACGGTAACGGTTACTCTCCCACCACGATTCCAAAATATCAACGATGAAGTCGCTAGTCACCTTTGAGGTGGTGAAATATAAAAACAACTCATCTAACTGAGGCAAAAAAATTCCATAGGGAGTCAACTTGGCTTTTGGGGTGAAGTCGTGATCACAGGCAAAAGTTGGCACCCGGTTCTTACCTCCTCTGGAGAAGGGACCAATTTTCACCGTGGCTTTGGCATCAAGTGAGAGTCGGAGAGTTGTCGGGTCGTTATCAGCTTGCTGATTAACTTGACTCAACTGCTCAAAGATGGCATCGGTTTCGGGAATTTTTTTTGAGGCTGAGTCTTCGCTACCTTGGCCGGGCGATATCCCAACTGATTCAACCGCTGACGGATAGTTTCGTTGCTGGGTAGTTCAGCTTCCTGGTAGTGCTTTTGCTCTACCAGTTGTTGCCTGACTTTGGCGCCACTGACTCGTGTATACAAACGAGTGCTTTTGAAGCTGGGGTCGGTCTGACGCAAGACTATCCACGATGGCTTTGATGTCTTCACTTAGCTGAGGCAACTTGCTTTCCACTGGTTTTCGGCCTCTGGCCTTGAAGGCATCAATACAACTTAGCCCTGTTTCTAGCTCTCGTTGTCCTTTTCTGATGGTATCTCGACACCACCCCAGTTCTGTTTGAGCTTGGCGTTGACCTCAATTCCCTAATTCTTGGACTATCTGGGCCATAAATCTTCGTCGCTGTGTACCTTTGAGCGTTTTCGCTGTTTGCCACAGACAAGCTTTGAGGGTTTCAGTTAGTTCTAGCACGTTGAGTTTTTTTGTGCGTTAGCCTTAATTCAGTTTACCCTTTCCGGGGACTGGAAGCAGGGTAAACGCATCTAAATTAAGTTGACATAAAATCATATTTGTGCCTGAGTTATTCTCTGAAAAAACCCTTCTT
>NZ_JAUBQU010000107.1:0-20585 GCF_036701435.1 Microcoleus sp. Pol12A5 | reverse complement strand
ATTGTTGCTTGAGAATAGACGCACGATTTGACATAATAGAGATAGATTTTTGTGTTTGTAAGGCAATGATCTATATATAGATTGCCTTACAGATTTTTTTTTGCTCACTTTTTCAGTGCCATTGGCCTATAAATGACTCATTATGGCAGAGCGGGGAAGGGAGAAGGCGAGAGTGTCCGAGTCGGGGAATGGGAGAGCGGGAAAGTCAAAACTCAACAGTTAACAGTTTAAATGCGGCACAGTTTGCTAGGAATCCAAGTCATCTGTTGTCCGCCAATATCTTGTCAGGTGTTCGTTAAACTATTTAGCTGTCAGTTGTTGCAGTTGAGTAATATAGGGCTACATTTCAGGTGAATTCTTGGCAGATTCAAGACAGAGATGGTGCTTGAGATGCTGCCAGATTCTGAGTGACAGGCGATTGGCGCGCTCGACCCCATCGTCGTACTGGGGTGTCGGAAGCCGGATACAGTTCTTCGATCTCCACTGTCGATCGTATTTTACTTAAACAGGACTTACGCACTCAAGGCCGTTAAATCAAGGGTTTGAGATTGCTTCACTACATCTTCGGACAGAAAATCGTAGTACGTGGGTAAGTCCTCTTAAAATTGTGGGAAACAGCACAAATCGCTAGCCTTGACCCGATGCCTGGCGTCAATTTGATAAAATCTTCCAAAACGGAAACTTATCGGCTTGAGACACAGTTGTGTTTTTGTCGCTAAAGCCGTCCCGCCATCAGCGACAGTTGCTGTAGCTGTTTGCAAACGGTTTTGTTCCTGTGGAGACAACTAGCACAAAACCTCCGAACAAAACCAGCCCGGTCAAATCAGAAACCAAATATTTGCGCCAATTCTGATTTAATTATATTGCTATAGCAACAGCGCTCGATGTTTATGAGGTTTTCACTTGCTCAAACTAATGCGGTAGATTCCTTCGGAATTGGAGTATATTAATTAATCATAAAAAAAAAAATTTTTCGCAGGGCGAGGGCGATTAGCGCACACACAAGAAGAGGAAAAGGCCAACTAATCTCCTCCATTATTCCTTCTTTCCCAAATAACTCAAGCCTTCTCTCTTCGAGAGTTAGAATTTTCTTCCTTCTGCTATATAATGATCGAAGCGTTAAATATTTTTGCAGTGACAAAAACTACTAACAAAAAAGACAGCAAATCCTCTAAATATCCCTTTGACGGTCTATCTTTAGACGATCGCAATCCCGACTTCATTAAGCTTCTGTTGCCAATCTGGGAATGGCTGTACCGCTACTATTTTCGCGTACAAAGCGACGGCTGGCACAACGTCCCCGCTCAGGGAAAAATGCTTGTTGTCGGTTCTCACAACGGGGGACTCGCCGCTCCCGATATGTTTATGTTCCTATACGAATGGTTCCGCAGGTACGGCACGGAACGCTTGGCCTACGGATTGATGCACCCCACGGTTTGGCAAGTTTCTCCTGATGTTGCTAGTATGGCGGTTCAGTGTGGAGCCCTCAAGGCGCATCCGAAAATGGCGATCGCAGCTTTGCGGAAAAATGCCCCAGTTCTCGTCTATCCGGGCGGCGCTCAAGATGTTTTCCGCCCCCACAACTTGCGCGATAAAATCTACTTTGCCGGACGCAAGGGATTTATCAAATTAGCATTGCGAGAAGAAGTGCCAATTTTACCAATCATATCCCACGGTGCCCACGATACTTTGATAGTTTTGGCAGATTTGTACGAACAAGCAAAGCAATTGCATGAATTGGGGATGCCGTGGCTATTTGGTATCGATCCAGTGGTATTGCCGGTGTATTTGGGATTGCCTTGGGGATTGAGTGTTGGGCCTTTGCCGAACTTGCCTTTACCCGTGCAAATTCGGACTCGCGTCTGCGAACCGATTGTATTTGAGAGGTACGGTTCGGAGGCGGCGCGCGATCGCGATTATGTTGATGCTTGTTTCGAGCGAGTTACCACCCAAATGCAACAACAATTAGATTGTTTGACTGGCAAGTGAGAATTGCCCAAGTCTATATTATTCTAGGCTGCAGAAACCGATTTGTTTACGAAAATATAGCGTGAAGCGCGAGGGATATGGGGAAACAACCCGGTTTCTTAAGTCCTGTGGGTAAGTCGGGACCACAAACATTTTTTGAAATCAATCCATTAGATTTATTTCAAAAACCGACAATTGCGGTAATAAAGCGGATTTTACCCATCTTAATTACGTGAAATACCCGAAAACCGCAGTCGCAAAAGTCACGCTTTTTATCATCCCGGTTCCAGGGAACATCATATCAGGTTAAATCAACGCAGATAAATAGGATTTCATCTGCGTCGATCTTCCTTCCTCTGCGGTGAAAAAATAGAATTGGCAAAACTAACCTGATTCTGTATAAACTCTCGATCTTAATTCTGCCTTCTGCCGAACCGTGACTAATTGCCCGATCGCCTTAAGCGCAATACTGGGATGAAAAAGTACAGCCGGCGACTCAATCATGTGTAGAACTTCCAAAAATGCTTGACAAACTTTAGCATCTCCGACTAGCACTTTTAACACTAGATCCATGTAATCAATTGTCAGCCGCGTAGCAAGGTTTAGTTTTGCACCTGTACTTCCGCGATAGCGGGAATCCTGACTGATGGCAAACATCCAAGGAATAGTGTGTAATTTTGCTAATTTTTCTTGAAATTGTAGCCCAAAGCCTGTTAAATCGCCTTCTGGATACCGCTCTCTTTGCTTTTGCAGCCATCGATCTAGCATCTGAGCATCCAGTGCAGCAACGGTCATTCCCTGGCCATAAACTGGGTTGAAAGCGCAAACTGCATGACCGATAACTGCCAAATTTTCAGGATAACGGGAGAGGCGATCGTAGTGTCGCAAACGGTTTTCTGTACCTCGATAGCTATAAATAGGTGTTATTGCTTCTGCATCTTTAATCGCATCATAAATTGTCGGGGTTGGCAGACTGCGGGCAAATTCTAGAAAACCTGCTTCGTCTGTCGGGGGATAATCGCGATCGCCCCCGGCGAAACCCACCAGCCAGCGATTGCCTTCGATCGGAAAAATTGCACCACCGCGGGTACGGAACGGCGGTCCTGGTGATACAAATACTGGGGCTGTGTCTGACAATTTACCCCTGCATTTATAGATCCGGGTTGCATAGCCGACAAAAGCATTGATAACGGTTTCTTGCGGAGGTTCATAGCCCAAACTTTTCAACCATTGAGGTGTTTTGGAAACTTTGCCACCAGCATCGACTACTAAATCTGCATACAAATTCTCTGCATGGATGTTACTCGGGTTGTGGCGATCGCGAAAACCCACCGATACGCCAGCAATCTTCGCGCGCGAGGCATTCGCCAGCAACCCCGTTACGGTGCCTCCTTCGAGGAAATGCACGTTCGTATTTTCAGCCAATCGGCGGCGAATTTGCCAATCCAGTAAATCCCGACTGAACATAATTAAATCATTTAGATCCGGGCTAAATTGTGGTGCCCAACCCGCCGGACTAAACCACCCGATCGACTTCGGATTTAACCTAGAAGCACCAGCAGCTATCAGTTCGTTTTCCAAGCCGGGAAACAACTCTTCTAGGATGATTTTTCCCCGATTTAAAAGGATGTGAAGGTGACTGGATTGAGGAATACCGGGGCGAGGTGCGGGTTGTTCAGGAAAAAAATCTCGTTCAACAATACTTACTCGGTCGAAGTGTTTTGCTAATACTCTAGAGGCCAACAGTCCTGCTAAACTCCCCCCAATAATAATTGCATGATTTTCTCGCTGCACTATCGAATTCCTTCAAAGCTAATTTGCCATGACATTGGTTGATGAATTGTGAACAATTTGTCTTGGCTTCTGTGCCGACTCTTAATATCGATCGACCAAAGATTTTCCTCTGCCATTATTTTAATCCGACTTACCATTACTACCATCTATCTCGGATGCGCCGCAGCGGACCTTACTCATAACTGAGAACTAACAACTTCACAACTGCCAATTTACATAGCACAAAGATTCCTAAAGTAACAGCCGGCCGCAGACATATTTCTACACTTCCAACTGTAGGGGGATGCTTTAGCTCGTCAATAAGGCGATGCTTGCCATTGGGGGCATGAGTCTAAAACTATACATTGGTTAACTTGCGCCAATGAGCGCGCGCACCCACTCTTAACGAGGAATATACTATGTATCAAAATTTGCCAATAAATCCACAACTGTATAACATCGGGTTCTGGCTGGCCCAAGTGCCAGTAGAGCAGACTACTACAAACACAGCAGAAGACGCAGCAC
Organism: Microcoleus sp. Pol12A5; assembly: GCF_036701435.1. NCBI lineage: Bacteria > Bacillati > Cyanobacteriota > Cyanophyceae > Oscillatoriales > Microcoleaceae > Microcoleus > Microcoleus sp. Pol12A5. Next base: position 16,319 of record NZ_JAUBQU010000107.1, on the reverse strand, counting down.
TCCTTTATTCCGGGCCGCAATTTTTTATCGCCTTGATAGCTGGAGTTGTACTTGCGTGCGCTTTCCAACTCTTGCTAACAAATTTATCAGTAGCCGCGGGCCTGTCGTACATGGGACAATCCCACGACGACGGCCACCACTCGGATAGCGGGAGCTCCCCAGTCCGCCACATCGGCCGAAAGGTAGGTACTTGGACGCTAGTCACCGTCACCGTTGCCCTATTCTTTGCTTGCTTGCTAGCAGTTAAGCTCAGCTTGATTAGCAGTCCCGGTTTAGGTGCGATCGTCGGTTTAGTCGTTTGGGCAGCCTATTTCTCAATGCTTGTTTGGGTGAGTTCCACCACCGTCGGTTCCTTGATCGGTTCCGTCGTCAACACCGCCACATCAGGCTTTCAAGCCATTGTCGGCACCGCAGCCTCGGCCATCGGCGCCAAAGCAGCCAGCAACCAAGTCGTCGCCACAGCCAAAGCAGCAGCAGCAGCAGTGGGCCATGAACTCGGTAGCGCGATCGACCCTACAAGCTTGCGCGAAAACGTCGAAGACTACATCCAAAGCCTCAAACCGCCAGAATTAGACATCAAAGGGATGCGTAGCGAGTTTGAAAAATTGCTTAACGATCCGCAACTAAAAACCATTGCAGCCGAAAATTTGCCGAATCTCGATCGGCAAACTCTCGTAGATTTAGTAAGTTCGCGATCGGACTTATCAAAACGCGACGTTAACCGGATTGTAGACCAACTTCAAGATGCTTGGAAACAAGTAGGAAAACAAGGGCAGCAATCAGACGGCATCGCCCAATTAGTAGACTATCTCAAATCGGCCAAATCGGGAGATTTGGTCTCAGATAAATTGGCAAGTAGGGTAGAAAAAGCTCTCAGCAATCTGAGCGGTCAAAACTCTGGACAAAGCCCGACCATGATGTCCCAAGCAACGACAATGGCAGTCAATGCTTTAATGGGAATAGTATTGGGTCGCACGGATATTTCTGACTTGGATCTTGAAAAAGTAGTCGGTCAGCTCAAAGAAGCTAAAGACAAAGTTACCCAGCAAACTGATAAAATTACCGCTCAAGTCAAAGGCGAACCCGTAACATACAGCCCAATTCGTGCCGACGTAGAAAACTACCTGCTCAACACTTATTCGTGGCAGATGAACCCCCAAGCCATCGAGCGCGAATTTCGGGACGTTCTCTACGATCCTACAGCCGATCCGGGAACTGTGCGCCGCGAATTAGAAAAACTAAAACAGTCTTATTTTGCCGAAATCCTGGCTAGTAGAGGTGTTTTTACCCAAGACAAAATTAAACAAATTTCCCAGGAATTAGAAGCAATTAGACAGCGCGTTTTACAAACCGCGATCTTTGCCGAGGAGCAAGAAAAATCTCGCGATTTGCAGTGGCGGGTAGAAACTTATTTGAAGCTGACTCCGAAAGAAGAACTGACAGCAGCAGCTATCGGGAGCGATTTCAAAAAAATCTTAGAGGATTCCGATGCTAGTTACGAACAGTTGCGCGATCGGCTTTCTCCTTACACCCGCGACAGTTTTGTGCAAATTCTCCGAGGTCGCGAAAACTTCGGATTCCAGGAAGTAGAACAGATTGTTCAAGAGTTAGAAAGGACGCGAGATGTAGTTTTAGCAGATGCTAAAGGTCTGCAAGAAGCTGCACAAGTCCGACTAGACAACCAGTGGCAAAGAGTGCAAGAATACTTGAAGTCTACGGGCAAAGAAGAACTCAATCCCGAAGGCATCAAGCGCGATTTGAAAACGCTGCTGGATAACCCAGAAGCAGGAATGTGGGCCCTGAGAGCTAGAGCTTCTAGGTTCGATCGCGAAACTTTGGTAAAATTGCTATCTCAGCGAAAAGACCTCAGCGAAGACCAAGTAAATCAGCTTCTCGACAGCGCCGAAGAAACTTGGCACAGCGCGCTGAATGCGCCGCAAAAGTTGGCCGAAAAAGCTAAGGATCAGTACGACCAAACCACTACCGCCCTTGCAGATTACCTTCGCAATACTGGCAAATCAGAACTCAATCCTGAAGGAATTAAGCGGGATTTGACAAAACTGCTGGAAAATCCCAAAGAAGGAGCTTTAGCACTGCGCGGCCGCCTGTCTCAAGTCGATCGCGATACTTTGGTAAAACTGCTTTCTCAGAGACAAGATTTGAGTGAGGAACAAGTCAATCAAATTATCGACCAAGTGCAGGAAACTCTTGGATCGATTGTGAAAGCGCCGCGCCGTTTGGCAAAACGGGTGCAAAGCCAAGTGCACGATTTTCAAAGTGTTTTAGAAGATTATTTGCGTAATACCGGCAAGGATGAATTAAATCCAGAAGCCATCAAGCGGGACTTGCAACTGCTGCTGCATGACCCGAAAGTCGGCGCTTACAGTTTGGGCGAGCGCTTGTCGCACATCGATCGCGCTACAGTTGTTTCTCTGCTGTCTCAGCGGCCGGATATTTCTGAAGCAGAAGCCAATCGCATTGTTGATGGAATTTTGTCGGTGCGCGATGAGTTCGCAATGCAAATTCAGAAAATACAGGAGGGTATTCAGTCGGTAATTGATGGGATTCTCGGAAAAATTCGGGATTACCTCAATTCGCTCGATCGCCCTGAACTCAACTATGAAGGCATTACGCGGGACGTGCGGAAGCTATTTGACGATCCGCAAGCCGGATTTGACGCTTTGCGCGATCGGCTGGGTCATTTCAACCGCGATACTTTAGTAGCACTAATGAGTTCTCGCGAGGACATTTCCGAAGCAGATGCCAACCGCTTGATCGACCAAATTGAAAGAAGCCGCAACAGCGTATTGCAAAGAGCAGAACGCTTGCAGCAAGAAGCGCAGCTTCGCCTCGAAAGCATCAAACTGCAAGCCGAAAAACAAGCCGAAGAAACCCGGAAAGCAGCAGAAGTTGCCTCTTGGTGGCTGTTTTTCACCGCTCTTTCTTCGGCCGCTGCTGCTGCAGGCGCCGGTGCTTTAGCCGTCATCCGATAAAAAAGACTCAAGTTGCGATCGAATTGCAGATAGTGCCTGATGTGAGTTTATACTGATATCAGGCACTACTGTTATTAAAGGATGTTGTCGGGGATTGGGAACTGGTTTATTTAATTTGTTGGTACTTTTTAAGATTATTCGTAAATCCGCTCCTACAAGTTTATTGAGGAGAGTGCAAACTGTGAGTTTATACATTTTAATTAGCAGTTTTGCTTCGTTCACAATAAAAAAGTCAAAAGCATAATTTTTAGATTGTCTATTTTATGGGCGGATGTAAGTGAAAATTCGGCGGATATTCCTTACCTCTGCGATCGCAATTTTTTCGTCAGTTATCAACGTGGTTCAGGCTTCGAGGCTGGATTGACTTCTGGGTGTATTCCACCACTCCTGCAAGGATTGCTGTAAAACAACACAAATCAAAAAAGCTCTTGGAATAAGAATCTTTTTGCCGGAAAAACTCGACGCGACAGTGCGGTCTCTCCTCAATATTTTTTAGGTACAGTAATAGTAGGGTTCTAAACCCAGCACGCCTGTTCTCTCAACCGCCTGCCTCCCTGGTGGCGCTAGTATCAAACGCGAACTCAAAAAGTTCGATCGCCCGTTTCCTTTGAAGATGCCGATCGTCAGGTTATAACTTGTAAGCCATTAGGTTGTGCATAATAGGGAACTAAAGCTGTGAAAATACTACACTGACTGTGGGGGGCAACATACCGGATACCTTGGAAATACCAAGGGCTTTGCCAAGCCAGCCCAGAAAAGTCAAAACACGCAGGCCCTGCGATCGCCAATGCTAAACAACCTACGTCTCAAACCTCTCCTGGCTAGTTGCCGAGTAGCACCGTGAGGAGGGCGACGCCATGCAACTCCGAAAAAAAACACTATTAATCATCAGTGCAGCCCTGATCAGCCTGATTGTGGTTCTCTATGCCACTGCATCAACTATTTTGCTGCATGATTTTCACAACCTGGAGGCACAGTACGTCCGCCAGGATGTCGCGCGGGCTTTGGACGCATTAGATGACGATTTGTCGAATTTAGACACCAGCGCCCAAGATTACGCCGAGTGGGACGATACTTACTCTTTCGCAGTAACACGAAACGAAAAATTTGTCAAGTCAAATTTCGTCGATTCGACATTTGTTTACTTGAGACTAAACTTATTGGTGTTGCTGGACTCCAACGGTCAGACGATATTCAGCAAAGGTTTCGACCTGAAATCCAAAACCGAAATCCCAATTCCCGAAAGCTTAAAACAGCACTTGATCGAGGCGCTGCTAGACTCCTCGACAGGTTCGGGCGATCGCCCCGCCAAAACAGGCGTCCTCACCCTGCCAGAAGCCACGCTGCTGATTGCTTCAAAGCCGATCTTCAACAGCAACGCCCAAGGCCCACCGCGCGGAACCCTGATCGTCGGACGCTATCTCGACAGCAGCGAAATCGGTTTGCTTTCAAAACTAACTCATCTGTCAGTAGATTTTAGATTGCCGAGTTTGGATTTTAAAGTGGGAGCCACGAACTACTCCGGGCATGGCGCCAAGGCGATAGCTCCATCTAGGCAGGATTTGGAAAATCTCAAACTCAAAATTTCCCACCTCAAATCAGTAGAAATTTTAGTGGAGCCGCTCAGCGACAGCTTAGTCGCAGGATACGCCCTGATTCGCGACATCCACGGCAACCTAGCGCTGCTGCTGCGAGTAGAGACAGATCGCATCATCTACGGCCAAGGTCAGGCTACCTTGGAGCTGTTTACCTTATCAATACTGGCAGTAGGTTTAATATTTAGCGCGATCACCCTGCTGTTGCTAGAAAAATTAGTCTTAGCAAGATTGGCTTCCTTGAGCACCAGCGTCAGCAACATCGCAGCCAACGGCGACCCCGACTTGCGGGTTCATATGGCAGGAGCAGATGAACTCGCAAGCTTGGCAGACGGCATCAACAGAATGCTAGAAGCATTGGGTAATTCTCAAGTCGAACGTAATGAAAGCGAAGACCGCTATCGGTTGATGGCAGAAAACTCAACCGACATGATCACCAGACACGACCCCAAAGGCGTATTTATTTACGTCTCGCCGGCCAGCCGGGCTTTGCTGGGATACGAACCTTCGGAACTCCTCGGCCGCGTCCCCAACGATTATTTTCACCCCGACGATTTAGAAACCATTGCCAAGGCTCACTGGAAAGTCCTGGCGCTCCCAGTTACTTACACCGTTAGCTACCGCATCCGCCGCAAAGACGGCAAATACATTTGGTTTGAAACCACCGGCCGCACGATCAGCGATCCCCAAACCGGCGAAGTCCAAGAAATTATCGGCATTTCCCGCGACATCAGCGTGCGGAAGCAAACAGAACAAGAACTGCGGGAAAGCGAAGCTGCAATCAAAGCTTTGTACCAAGTGACTTCCGCTCCCCGTACAGACCCGCTCAACCACCTCTCTACCTTTGATTTGCGCCTCCAAGAACTGCTGGCAATGGGATGCCGACATTTAGGCCTGTCCGTGGGCATTTTGTCCCGCATTCAAGGCGACAACTATCAAATAATGGCTGTTGAGTGTCCCGACGGGTCGATCGTCAAAGACCAAATCTACGATCTGGAAAAAACTTTCTGCGTCGCTACGGCAATGGCAAAAGAACCGATTTACTTTGAGTCGGTAAGATTTTCTGGTTTTTCCTTCAACACGGACGATCGAGCCTTCCCCATTGAAGCTTACATGGGCATTCCCGTCACGGTGGGAAGTGAAGTCTACGGCACTCTGTGCTTCTTTTCTCCAACTCCTGTGACAGAACCGTTCCGAGTTGTAGACAGAGAGTTGGTGAAACTGATGGCTCAGTGGGTGGGAAGCGAACTCGAACGCCAGCAAACCGACGTAGATTTGGCAAAAGCTCGCGATCAAGCACTGGCGGCTACTAGAGCCAAAAGCGAATTTTTAGCCACCATGAGCCACGAAATTCGCACTCCGATGAACGGAGTCATCGGCATGACTGGTTTGCTGCTGGATACCCCCTTAACTCGCGAACAGCGCGATTTTGTAGAAACTATCCGCAGCAGCGGCGATGCCTTGCTGACGCTGATCAACGATATTCTAGATTTCTCGAAAATTGAGTCGGGCAAATTGGACTTGGAGGAACATCCGTTTGACATCCGCACTTGCATTGAGGAATCTCTAGACTTGGTAGCTGCTAAGGCGGCAGAAAAAAAACTGGAAGTGGGTTACTTGATCGATCGTACTGTACCGACAACGGCGATCGGCGATAGCACCCGCTTGAGGCAAATTTTAATCAACTTGCTCAGTAACGCGGTTAAATTTACCGAAACTGGAGAAGTGGTGGTGGCGGTGACTGCCAAAAAGATTTCAGTGTCCGCGGCTAACGCTAAAGAACCGCCAGCAATTAATGGCGAATCGGCAGTAATTAACCCAGCATACGAAATACATTTTGCGGTTAAAGATACTGGTATCGGCATTCCGAGCGATCGCATGGATCGGCTATTTAAATCTTTCAGCCAGGTTGATTCTTCAACGAGCAGGCAGTACGGGGGTACCGGGCTGGGTTTGGCAATTAGCAAGCGTTTGGCCGAAATGATGGGCGGCCGGATGTGGGTGGAAAGTATGGGTAGTGTCGCGGGCAATCCTCCTGCCGATTTTAGATCGTCGGCAGTTTTTGATTTGGGATGGGCAGAATCTTGCGAAATTGCCGAAAAATATGGCTATGGCAAATCTGTAGTCAGCAACAAGCCGATCGGCCAAAATACGAAATCCGTTGGCTCTACTTTTTATTTTAGTACGATCGTTTCTGGCTGCAAGAATTCCTTACCAGTTAACTTGAGCAATTCTCAACCTGAATTAAGTGGTAAGCGAGTCTTAATTGTCGATGACAATGCTACCAACCGCAGAATTTTGACTCTCCAAGCTCAGTCTTGGGGAATGGTGGCTAGGGCTTCAGATTCGGCTCGCTTGGCTTTAGATTGGCTGGCTGCTAAAGAGATGTTTGACTTGGCAGTTTTGGATATGCAAATGCCGGAAATGGACGGGTTAGCTTTAGCGGAGCAAATTCGCCGGTATCCTGGTTGCGAAAGGTTGCCGTTAGTGATGCTAACTTCGATCGGCAGGCAAGAAATTCACCCCCCTGCTATGGAGATGGATTTTGCTGCTTTTTTGAATAAACCCATCAAACAATCTCAGCTTTACAATGTTTTAATCAATATTTTTGGAGAACAGACAACTGAATTTAAAGGGCAGCGCACTAGCGGGGCTTTCTTGCAAAGCATACCCGTGCTGGCTGAGGACTTACCCCTGCGGATTCTGTTGGCTGACGATCATTTGGTGAATCAGAAGGTAGCTTTGCAAATTTTACAGCGGATGGGGTATCGCGCAGATGTGGCGGGAAACGGTATCGAAGTGCTCGAAGCTTTGCGCCGCCAGCCTTATGATGTGGTGCTGATGGATGTGCAAATGCCGGAAATGGACGGACTGGAAACTACCCGCCACATCCGCGAGCAATTTTCAGCAGATTTAACTGTAGAAAATCACACGGGAGAATCAGAAGTTGCCGTAACAAATGAGCAATCTCACAATCGAGACGCGACCAAAAATCCCGCGGGAGGATCCGAAGTTTCCGCAACAGATGAGCAATCTAATAATGGAAAATCCAGAATCCAAAATCCAAAATTGACTGGCGAGGAATCTAACAACCGAAAATCGAAAATCCCAAATCTAAAACCACCTAGGCCTTGGATTGTGGCGATGACGGCAAATGCGATGCAGGGCGATCGCGAAGAGTGTATGGCTGCGGGAATGGACGACTATTTGAGCAAGCCGATTGCCATTGACCAGTTGGTGCGAGCTTTGATCGCGTGTAAATCTCGATCGAACTCTGCATTCGATCGCCTGCAGCCGATTGTTTGTTTGGATGCCCCGGCGGAACAGATCGAAGGAACGAGTGAATTAGAAGTGCGATCGAATGTGGCTGTTGCGGGAAATCCACAACTGACAATTCCCAATTCGCACGCAGTCGTCGATTGTGGTGCATCAAATCTCGATCGGGCTTTGTCAGAGAGTGGGGATTCCCTAAGTGCCAAGATTATAGAGGGACTGCGAGAAGTGGAAGCTTTGGACGAGGCGATCGAGATTTACCTCGAAACAGCTCCCGAACTGCTGCGAGGCATCTCTATGGCCCTGAGCAACGCCGATCCGCTGGCTTTGCGGCGATCGGCTCACTCTTTGAAGTCGATTAGCGGTACTCTCGGTGCTTTTCGCCTGTTTGAGCTGTGCGAGCAACTCGAAATCATGGGCCGCATCGGAACGAATGCTAACCAGCCTTTACCCGATCCGGCCAGTGCGCTTTTAGAAGAGGTTGAGGCGGAGTATCAAAGAGTTGAAGCGGCGTTAAAAATAGAAATGCAGTACAGCGAAACAATGACAGAATAATTAACAGGTGATCGGCCCCGGCACATCTAAATTTTACAGTTAAGTTTGATGAACTTCTTGTGGGGTGTCCCGCCAGCCCAAAAATAGAATCTAGAGGCCCAACAGCTTAACTAACTATTCTTAGTGGGTGGGGGCGGGTTTTTGAGATGGTTTGTTTTAGACAGTGATGGTTGATAAAACCCGCCCCCACGATTACAAGCCGTATCGATCGGCTAAATCTCTCGCTGCTTGTCGGTGTTTTTCTACCAAACTCGGCGGGGAAAGCACTTGGGCGCTATCCATATATCTGTTCACCCACAGACTAAATTCGTTCAGAGAGCGATCGGGCAAATCGATCTGATAATCCACATAAAGCACTTTGCCCAAACTATCCCTTGGGCCTTCTTTAATCTTTTGTCGCGGATGCCGCCGATCGCCCTCTAAGATAAATCCCACTACTTTCTCAAAAAACCGCACTTTCACTTTTTCTAACTTCAGTTGACCCTGCAATTCTGCCTGCTGTTGCTCTGGCTTGCCCAAGAACAGCCCCCAGCCGTTTTTTAACAACTTTTGAGCTATTTTCAAACGGTGTTCCTGTACGGCTAAACCGCGCCCTTCTGGATCGATAATTTCGCAGTAGTCACTAAAGCGATTCACCCGTTCTACGCTCAAATGCCCGTTGTCGCAAGATTCGCAAATCATGTACCAAGCGATATCGTGATAGATCAGTTGCAGGGGCCAGATTCGCCGGAAACCGACCTTGCCTTTACCGTAATAATCATCTTGACGGTAAAGTTCGATCGCCTGACCCCGAACAATTGCTGTTTCTACGATGTCTAGTTTGTGAAATAGGGTATTCCGATATTCTTGGCGATCGAGCATTTCTACAGGATCGGTGTAAATAATCGCACGATTTAGGTGTTCGCGAACGGGATAAAACAATTTACCTTTGAGTTCGATATCTAATCCGCGCAACAGTTTCGTGAGTTTTTCACAAATTTGGCGGGCTTGGGGATTTCCCTGATATTTGGCTTGAGATGCTATTACTTGAAATGCGAATAGTAGTTCTTCGCGATTCATTGCGCCGGTACCGAGATAATAGCCGAAGCGATACATTCTTTTGTCGAGGATTCCGTAGTGGCGCAAAGTTTCTAAGTCTTTACGAATTGTGGGAGTTGCGGGATAGTTTTCGGGAAATTCGATGTTGAATTCGGCGGCAATTTTCTGTAATTGAGATTGAACTTCTAGCAAAGCATCGTGATATTTACTGTCCGATGTTTCGGTGTTCGAGTGTCCGATTCCGGGATGGTTTACTAATGTGGCGATGAGGAGCATGATGCGATCGAACGTTAGTTTGTCGGCGTAGGGGTGAGGGGTTGGTTTTTTGGCCATGATGGGTGGATATGGTAAGTTGCTTAAAAGTCAAGTAAAAGACAATATTAACATAAAAATATAGAAAGGTCGGGAGACTATTATTTACAGAGCTTTAGGCTTCGCAGCAAGTTTGATAAATATTGTGAATCTGAAGACATGAAGCTGGCTCGGCTGATATATTGAGTTGAGTAGAACTTAAGCAGTTAGCGACTTGGGACACTACCAGCAGCATTCAGGTGGGCATTGCCCGCCTTAAAATTGAATTTATGCCTGCATACACTGCGATCGCCTTTGCCCCCGTTCAAGGCTTTATCGAGAAATCCCGCAAACTCCGAGATTTATTTGGGGCTTCACTGATTCTGTCTTATCTGAGTTACAAGCTAGTACAGCAAGCCGAAAAATCAGGTTTAAATGTCATTTCTCCCGGTGCCCCGAACATCCAGAAAGGAATGCCCAATCGAATCCTTCTGAAAGGGAAAGGGGAATTTTCCAGGAATGACGTGACAAATACCTTTCAGAAGTCATGGCAAGAAATATTAAATGAATGTCGAGTTTGGATAGAACGAGAAGTACCTCCTAAAGAGGAATACTTTTGGCAGCTAGAGTGGATGCGATGGGGTTTATACACTTGGGAGATATTTTGGGGACACGGAGATTCGATAGAATCTGCGATGAAGAATCTAGAAACTCGCAAATTGCGTCGTGATTGGACGGCAATTAACTGGATTGGCGACAGTTCGAGTTTGACTGGCACGGATGCGATCGCCTGGCCGCGTTTAGGTTTAGAACATCGAGAACCGGGGCGACAGCTATCCGATACAGAAAAAGCTGAACTTAAGGATTTCTATCAACGTCTTTCCTGTGTCTTAGAAAATCTTCCCCCAGATGGCAAACCCGAAGGAAAATTTCTTGCACCTAATGAAAGATTGAGCATCCCTGAGTTAGTTAAGCGGTTAGTTACTCGCGACGAAGATATTGCCAGAAACATTGGGATATCTCCGCTTGAAGCAGGATTTAGCGACATTATTCGTGAACCAGAACACTGGACTGGCTGGTTTATGGGAGATGGCGATAAAGTTGGCAAAAAACTTCAGGAAATTGCTCAAAAAGAAGGTGATGAAGGTCTAAACAAGTTCAGCGAGGCTATGCGGGATTGGGGAGAAAAATTTATCAAGAATTTCCCCAAAGACCAAGGGCGGATTGTTTATGCCGGCGGTGACGACTTCCTCGGTGTAATTTACAGCAGCAAACCCGAAAAGCCCCCAGAACCTATAGAGGCATTAGAATGGTTAATGGGATTGTCCGATGAATGGAAAAAGCACGGACAGGATATTAACCTAAGTGTTGGTTTTGTTTGGGCCGGTCATAGAGTGCCGCAGCGAGATATTCTTCAACACTGTCGAGAAGCCGAAAAACGGGCGAAAAGTTTGGGGCGCGATCGCGTGACAATTCGAGTAGTTTTTAACAGCGGTCAATACGTGCAGTGGACTTGTCCTTGGGATTATTTGCACATTCTCAAACAATACAAAGACCGGGACGGCAAAAGCTGGGATCGAAAGCCAAACTGGAGTCATGTTTACAAAGATTTAGCTCATCTCAAAAATCGTCATGCTATTAGTTTTAATCCCAAGGAAACCAGCCCAGATGATGAATTAGCTTTAGCTCTTTTTCAACTTTACTTTCAAGACAAGAATAACTTAGAAAAAAACTGGAAGCACATCGTCGGCGAGTACCCAAATCCCGAACAATCCAAACAAATTATTTACTGGATTAGCGACCTAATAAATGTCGGATGGCAGCTATGTTCAAATATCTCATCACTATAAGTCCTTTAGGATTTATGTACGGGAGTTCTGGCGGATTTTTATCGCCCGAAAATCTAGTCGGACGTTCTGGGGCAAAATTCCCTCCAGAAGCAGCTACTCTCTCCGGTCTATTTTTCAGCACCAACAAAGTTAAGCCCTATATTTCTCCAAAAGAACTTAGTGATAATTTGTTTGTCGCTGGCCCATTCTGGGCAAAATCAGCCGATCCTGAATACTTTTACGTTCCCATTCCTTGGCACAAAATTATTTCTAAAAAAGGCGTGGATGAATGGAAAATGAAATCTGGGAAATGGCACCGCGAATCCGAAGATTTAGATCCTGAGTATAGCTGGCAAACCATTAATTCTTGGGCAAACAAAACTGCTGCTATTAAGAAAAATGACGATATTGCCGATATTCCGTGGAAATACGTCCCTATTTTGCACCCCAAAACAAAAGATGACGAACGCTGTACTTTAGCAGAAGATGGTTTGTTTTTAGAAAATTCTGTGCAGATGGATGATGAATTTTGTCTAGTTTATCTCTCAACTCATCCTTTAGCAGATGGTTGGTATCGCTTCGGTGGCGAAAATCATTTAGTAGAAATCACAAGTGTCCTACTTGATGAGGACAGTCCAATTGTAAAACTTTTACGCCAACCAATTCAACGCTCATTTGCTTTGATAACACCGGGAGTTTGGGGTTCTAACAAATTTTCATTTCGCTATCCCAAAAATGAAGATTTTTCCCAAAAACGACCGGAGATGCTCACAGATAAACCCATTTCTTATCGCTATCGTACGAAAGGACAAATGGGACGGGGACGCTATGCAGTTCCTCCCGGAACTGTCTATCTTCTCAGAGAACCTTTAGATAAAGCTTGGTGGGATTTTCCAGAAAATTGGTTTCCCAAAGAAGGTTTTAGCCTGAAACAAGTTGGATGCGGTTTGTGTTTGCCAATTGAAATTCAAGGAGTTGAATAATGTACAAAAAAGCTTACGGTATTATTGAAACCCTTGCTCCTGTTCATGTGGGAGCAACGGCGGGTGAAGAAAGCGGCAACTTAAACTTAATTTTCCGCGACCAGTTTACTCAAACTGGCATTATTCCCGGTAGTTCGATTCGGGGAAGATTACGCTCGGAAATCCGCCGTAGTCTGGGAGAAGCTGAAGCTAATAAATGGTACGGTCAGGAAGCCGAATCGGGGAAACCAGACAGTACCACAGAGTCTGTAGTTAAGTTTGAATATGCTTCGCTGCTGTGGTTGCCAGTATTTTGTCCCGGTCAACCAATTGTCTAGGTAACTTGTCCTCGTTTGCTGAAACGCTATCAGCGAATTGCTGGAGATTATGTCAAGCTAAAAGATGGTACATCTCTCAAATCAACTAAACTTCCAGCTAATTATACAGGTTCTCAAACCTTAAAAGGTTTTGAGATAAATGGCAAACCAAAGCTGTTTTTTAACTTTGGCTTTTTAACAGTTGATAAAACTCAGGACTTGTCTGCTTGGTTTCCTTTAGGAGAGGAATTGCCAGCCGTTGTGGTGGCTGACGATGAAATTGCCATGATTCACGATATGGCCTTATATCGTCAGAGTCGAGTTGCCTTAGACAAAGAGGAAAAAAAGGCTAAAAAAGGAGCTTTTTTTAATACTGAAGCTTTGCCAGAAGGCACAATTTTAGTATTTCCGATCGCCCTCAAGGAAAACCAAGAGACATGGCAACCTTTTGGCGCGTCTACTGGCACAGACATTTATCTCGGCGGTTTAGAATCAATTGGTTTCGGTCACTGCTATCTAACCTTAAAGGAGGTATAATTTATGGCTTGGGAATCTTACAAATTAGACCAAGAGGCTCACGATTTAGTTGTCAAATATCGTGACCAAAAAGACGCTCTCAATCAAGCATACAAAATGCGCGTTGCAGTTGCTTACGGTTTAGAGCGATTTTGGGGAGAACAGTTTCGGTTAGTCAAGGATCGAGATAAGGCTGATTATTGGCGGGATACTTGGAAGGCGCTAGTCAAAATTATGGCAAATGCGGGTATTAAAATTCCCAATGATAATGTCAGTTCTGACGATACAGCAGCCATTAAAATTATGGCCAATAAATTGTGGGATTTTCCTATAGAACAGCGGAAAGTAGCTATAGCTGTGCTGACTCAACTTTGCGACAGTATGGTGTGGTGGACTCAACGTTATAAGCCTACTAAGAATAATGGCAATAATGGAGGTGAAGAAGATGAGTGATAGCGATCGCGTTCCTTTGATGTTTCGATCTCAATTGGAAGGAAGGGGCAAAATTCAGTACGCAGGCGATGCTGGCCCCGCTTCTGAATGGGTGGAACAATGGTTAGAATGCTGTCCTCCCGTCCCCGAAAAAACCGATGAAAGCGTTCCCCTCTACAAACGAGGTCGAACTAAATCACCCGTAAAAATGCCTGAATTCGGGCAAGGAGTGGAAACAAAACAATACACCATTAGCTGGCGTTTAGTTACAAACAGTGGACAAGATGAAGGCGTCATTCGACCCATAATTGGCGCGAAAGGTTTGCCATTTTATCCTGGTTCTAGCATGAAAGGGGCTTTCTGGCGATCGTGTCCTCCTGAAAAACGAGAAGGATACTGTGGGGCAGAGGTGGTAGAGGACGGACAGCGTAGTGCAAAACCAGGAATTTTGCGCTTTCACGGCGGCTTCCCCACTGATATGTCTTGGGGAGAAAAAGAGCGTTTAGTCGATGTCGTTCACTCTCAGCAAAAGCGCCAAGTGATGGAAAATGCCGTCACCAGCGCTAACGTGCAAATCTCGCTTTATCAGTGTAAATTACAATTTGGCATTTCCAGCAACAAGCAGCTTGGAAAACAAGAATGGGAGGAAATTTGGCAAATTTGGGAAAAAGCTTTAGGACACGGAATTGGTTCTAGGGTAAGTGCAGGTTATGGTCGCATGGCAGAGGTAGAAAGCGCCGATAAATGCTTACTTTCTGTCAATTTGAGTGGCTACGGATTAACGTCGCAACTACTGAATAGAACCCCAGAATTTCGACCCAATATGTTTAAAGCTGCGCTGCGGGGTCATACTTTGCGGTTGTTGGCAGGGGTCACAGATGCCAATACAGCACAACTGTTAACCAAAAAACTTTGGGGAGGAATTGTTGAAACACGCGATGATACAGGGGCAATTATCGGGCAGTTGGGGATTAACTTTACTGCTGAGGAACTCGATTTTGGTGAACACAGATATTATCCGGCGAGGAATCCGGTAGTCATGCCTACCTACGATTTACAGGCAGGAAGACTGGACATTGTGAATCTAAATAATAGGTATCCGCAGAAGGAATTAAAAAAGTTTGTCACTTATTTAATTAAATTTTCTCTCTTGCTTGGCGGTTTTGGCAAATCGTGGCGGCGGGTCGATCACAGCCTGTTTTTCCCTGAGTATTTTAAGAGAAATGACAAACCTGCGATCGGCTGCCACTGGAAGTTTAATGAAAGTTCAAAAACTTTGTACGTCACGGCTGCTAATCCTGATCTCAGCAATATTACTAAATTTCTGGCAGAGGGTCAGCAGAGAGCAATAGAATGGTTAACAGTTAATCATTTAGAACCTAGTCATCAGGTTATGGCTTGGCGCGAAGTCTGGCATCCCGACAAAGTGGAAGTTTGGGGAAGAATCGCTGAGGATCAGCATAGCAGCGAAGCAATTAAATGGTTTCACGAACCGTACTCAAAAAATCAGTCTATTGAGAAAAGCGATTTGACGGGAAAACTAAATAACATCGGTCGCATTTGGCACCGGATGTATCCCCGCTATTTCACAACTAAAAACGGAGAATTGAGACAAAAAAGGCAAGAGTATGTAGAGCTTTTGACTATTTTTCCAGATAAATCGGACAAAACTCAAGATTTTCTTGAGTTTTTACAGAATCAGAGCGACTTTATCAAACTTTGGCCAACTGAGGAATAATTATGAATATCTGGATTGTGACAACTGGCAGCAGCGATGTCAAACTCAAAACTGATGACAATTGGGGTAGTTTGTTCAAAAAGGTTAGAAGTCAATTATACGATCGCCGTTTTGTACCTACACGACCGCCGAATACTGATGATGAGGAACCTTTCATTGTACCAGCTAGAGCGATGGGGATGGTTTATGGCAGCCAGTTAACAGATGAATATTATGAGGATTTGCACTTTCCGCTTCTGGATGCTTTTTCGGCAAAGCTGTTAGAGAAAGGGAAAACAAATCCTGACAAAATAATCTTGATTATGACCGATCAGGAAGCGGTTTTTGATGAGGAAAATAGGAGAGTAGAGAAAAGTCCTTATTGGCAGGATACTTGCACGCTCAAACCGATCTTTGAACGATATTTTCAGAAAAAGTTTCCTAAAATTGAATCCATTGATTACTTAGAATTGAAACCTAAATCCCAAGATGAGGGATTAGATAGTTGGAATAAAGCACTGTTTCTGGTTCAACAAGCTTTGTCTAGTTTGGATTTAGATAAAAGTGCAAACTTTTATGTCAGTCATCAAGCTGGAACTCCGGCCATTTCTTCGGCGGTTCAATTTGAAGCATTAGCAAAGTTTGGTAAAAAAGTCAAGTTTTTGGTTAGCAACGAGTATGAACCAGATTTAGCCAAAAAGGGTGATTTCATAGAAAGCTCTACTTATTCCTCTTCTGTCACTCTAGGCAGAGTATAATAGGACAAAATCTCTCAAACCTGAGCTGGGTCTATGGTTAAGC
>NZ_JAUBQU010000259.1:0-2418 GCF_036701435.1 Microcoleus sp. Pol12A5 | reverse complement strand
TGGAACTGGCGGTTTTAGCAGTGCGACCAACTTTAGCGTCGGAACAAATCCGAGTTCTCTGGCGATCGCAAATTTCAATGCGGACGACAGACTCGATATCGCAGTTGCTAACAGAGATTCTAATAATGTTTCAGTTCTCTTGAATTCACCGAACACAATTAATTTCGGTGCGGCTACTTTCAGCGGAACTGAAGGGGATGCAGATACAGTGGTTAATATCCCCGTCACTATCAGCGGCGGCACTCCGTTTGGTGATGTAATTGTACCAATTGCGATCGACCCCAACACCAGCGCTACCCAAAATTCTGACTACACCCTATCGCCGACTTCCCTAACTTTCCCCGCAAGTGGAACAAGTACAGAACAAAATATTCCAGTCGCGATCAAACCTGACAATCTCCCTGAAAACGATGAAACGGCCATCCTCAACTTGGGTGCAATCACCGATGGCATTGCAGGTACAACCAAACAAACGACACTAACTATTGCAGCAAACGGTACTGTTTCTTATGCCATTGCCGCCGATACTGCAAGCATTGCCGAAGGTAATAGCGGCACAAAACCTCTGACTTTCACCGCGACTCGCAGCGGCAACACAGGCGGGGCAAGTAGCGTCAATTATGCGATCGCCGGCACAGCTACAAACAGCAGCGATTACAACAACATCGGCGGCACTTCAGGGGCAACTGCTGTTACTGGCACAATTAATTTTGCCGCCGATGAAACATCCAAAACCATTACTCTAGATGTATTAGGCGACACCCTAGTTGAACCCGATGAAACCATAGCCGTCACCCTGTCCAATCCCACCAGCCCAGGCATAACACCGACAATTACCACTGCTAGTGCTACCACAACTATTACTAATGATGACAAAGCTGGCTTTACTATTAACCCAACAGCATTAACTACAAATGAAGTTGGTGGCACTGCTACCTTCACAGTCAAACTCAATTCTCAACCCACTGCTGACGTTACCATCGGTTTGAGGAGTGACAATGTTGCAGAAGGAACAGTTTCAACGGAGAGCTTAACTTTCACTACTGCTAACTACAATCAACCGCAAACAATAACGATAAGTGGTGTTGACGATTTAGTAGCTGATGGCCCTCTACCTTACAAAATTGTCACGGCTGCTGCTGTGAGCACCGATGTTAATTACAATAACCTCGATCCTGAAGATGTCACCGTCACCAACAGTGACAATGAAACTCCGGGAATTACGGTGAATCCGACGGCGGGATTAACTACTGGTGAAGATGGCACTCCTGCTAACTTTACTGTGGTTCTGAATACTCAGCCAACTGCTGACGTTACCATCGGTTTGAGCAGTGACAATGTTGCAGAAGGAACTGTTTCCCCTGCTAGCATAACTTTCACTCCGGCTAACTGGAATACAGCGCTACCAATAACAGTAACCGGGGTTAATGATAGCATTGTTGACGGCGATATTGGCTACCAAATACTCACGGCTGCTGCTGTTAGTACAGATGGGAATTATAACAACCGAGATGTAGCGGATGTTAGCATTACCAATAAGGACAATGATACCGCTGGTATTTCTATTACTCCCACGGCAACAATTGCTACAGAAGGCGGGGCGAATGGCAGTTATGGCATCCAATTAACGTCGCAGCCGATCGCGCCTGTAACGATCTATCTCACAACAGGTAATCAGATTCAGGCGATCGCGCCTCTGACTTTCAATGCAGATAATTGGAATGTCGTTCAACCCGTTACGGTGAAAGCTGTTGACGATACAATTGTGGAAGGGGCGCACAGCGGCAATATTACTCATAATGTGAGTAGCACTGATGCTAAGTATAATGGGATTGGGGTTCCAGGGGTGACAGTGGCGATCGCAGATAACGACACTGCACCGACACCGCCGACACCGACACCAACGCCAGTTATAGTCGAGCCACCCACACCGCCGACACCGACACCAACGCCAGTTATAGTCGAGCCGCCGACACCGACACCGCCGACACCGACACCAACGCCTGTCATAGTCGAGCCGCCGACACCGACACCGCCGACACCAACGCCAGTCATAGTCGAGCCGCCGACACCGACACCAACACCAGTCATAGTTGAGCCGCCGACACCGCCGACACCGACACCAACGCCAGTCATAGTTGAGCCGCCGACACCGCCGATACCGCCGACACCGCCTGCTGGTATCATCAACACACAGAATAATTGGTGCGGTTTAGAAGCTGGATTGAACAAACTTGAAAACATCCTTGACGACCAGCTAAACACAATTAAACTACCGATCGTTGGTTCCCTCAAGAACATTGCCCCGAATTTTATTGACAGCTTCAAAAATAAGCTAGTCGATGCGGTTAAAAATGGGGTAAATCAAACTACCGATCAGTTAGAAACTACTCTGGGCAATGTACTTGGATCTGATTT
>NZ_JAUBQU010000106.1:0-20713 GCF_036701435.1 Microcoleus sp. Pol12A5 | reverse complement strand
CCCAAATCCCTTCTCTTACTTGATGAATGAGAGGGAATTCTTATTTTCTTCTGCCTAGAGTGACAGAAGAGGGCTATGCTGGTCTAACTCAAGCGCGATCGCACTTCTGGAACTTCAATTAAAGGCAAAACTCGTATGTTTTGTACTGGAAACGTCCGACGAAAAAAGGCGTTGTATCTGCAGGATGTAGTGGCGATACCTTGCAACCTCTTACTCCAACCGACTCGCTGTGCGATTATGGGGTCGTGGAAACGTCAAAATGCAGGTGATTGATGCAATGATATCGGCAGTTGCTGCATTGGGCTTTTGGGATTTTAAAATCCCAAAAGCCTTTCGATCCCAATTATTGGAACGCTACCCCTTGACAGGTCAAGACAGTATCTACAAAATAAATAGATCAACCTTGCAAAACTTCAATTAAAGCATCGCCCATTGCCCGACAGCCGACGAGTTTCATGCCTTCCGACATGATATCACCAGTGCGATAACCTCGATTCAAAACTTCTACAACTGCTTGCTCGATTTTATTAGCAGCTTCCGGCTGATTTAAGGCGTAACGTAACATCATTGCCGCACTCAAAACTTGGGCTATGGGATTGGCTTTATCTTGTCCGGCGATGTCTGGTGCGGAACCGTGCACGGGTTCAAAAACTCCCGGCCCGCTTGCTCCCAAACTAGCCGAAGGCAGCATTCCAATACTACCAGTTAGCATCGCCGCCGCATCGGAAAGAATGTCGCCGAATAAATTGCCGGTGACAATTGTATCGAACTGTTTCGGCCAGCGAATTAACTGCATTGCTGCATTGTCAACGTAGAGGTGAGAAAGTTCGACATCAGGGTATTCTGAAGAAAGGGCAATAATACGATCGCGCCACAGTTGCGAAACATCCAAAACATTCGCTTTATCAACGGAACACAGCCTTTTTCCCCGCTTCCTAGCCGTCTCAAAAGCGACTCGCCCGATTCTGTCAATTTCCGACTCGGTGTAAGCCATCGTATTAACACCGCGTTTTTCGCCTGTTTCCGTCTCAAAAATACCTTTCGGTTTGCCGAAATAAATGCCGCCTGTGAGTTCGCGGATGACCATAATATCTACGCCTTCGACAACTTCCCGTTTCAAACTTGAAGCATCAACCAACTGCGGTAAAATAGTCGCCGGACGCAAATTTGCAAACAATCCCAATCCAGCGCGCAGTCCTAATAATCCCGTTTCCGGGCGCTGTTCGCGGGGCAAATTATCCCACTTGTAACCGCCAATTGCTGCTAACAATACTGCCTCGCAGTCGCGGCATTTTAAGAGTGTTTCTTCGGGCAGCGGATTGCCTGTTGCGTCAATAGCAGCACCGCCCATTAAAGCTTCTTGAAATTCAAAGCCGATGTCCAATTGTTGGCCGACAAGTTTCAGGACATCTACCGCCACAGCGATAATTTCAGGGCCGATGCCGTCTCCTGGTAAAAGAGTGATGCGGTAGTTTTGAGTCATATCGATTTAGGAGTTTTGATTTGAGATTTGAGATTGAGAGTTAATGGGAATTCTTTGGAAATGCCAGACATTCTCACAAGGCTATAATCATATCAGGATAAGCAACCTCAGAATTCATTATGACATTCCCGACTTACCCGCCTGCTCAAGCTGAACCGCCTCTAGACCCCCGACAGAGTTTGCCAACAATGTATGATTTACCTAGCGAAGACCCAAAGGAACCCGGTTTGCCAGATACATTTCATTTAGATCAGCCGCAACTCTTGGAATTCACGTTTTTGCCGCCGGGATGGGATGCGGAACAAGTCTTTACAGCCAGTGACCTAAATTTGTATTACGATGCAACACAACCGCGCTGGCACAAACGCCCGGATTGGTTTGCTGCGGTGGGTGTGCCAAGGCTTTATCAAGGGCGCGATATGCGTTTGAGTTATGTAGTTTGGCAAGAACGGGTAAATCCGTTTGTGGTGGTGGAATTGCTATCGCCGGGCACTGAAGATGAAGATTTAGGGCGGACTGTTCAGCAAGCTGGGGAACCGCCGACTAAGTGGCAAGTTTATGAACAAATTTTGCGGATTCCTTACTATTTTGTGTTCAGTCGCTACACGGATGAATTGCGAGCTTTTCATCTTGTAGGAGGCCACTATGAACCTGCAGAATTAATTGATGGGCGGTTATTTATTCCTGAGTTGCAGTTGAGTTTAGGTTGGTGGCAAGGCACTTATAAGAGTATGAATCGGTTGTGGTTGCGGTGGTTTACGGCCCAAGGAGGGTTGATTTTGAGTCCGAGTGAAAGAGCAACGGCGGCGGAACGGCAACTGATAGAATCTCAACAGCAACTCATAGCATCTCAACAGCAACTGACAGAATCTCAACAGCGAGAGGAAAGACTAGCGGCGCGGTTGCGGGAACTAGGCATCGATCCTGAACAGTTGGTTTAATAGTTCTCGCACCCAGGCCTGGTGAAACCCCTTTTCAACTCCTCGAATCCGCGCAACACGAGTGAAATAAAATAAAAATAGTTCGATCGCACGCACGTACAAAAAAATCGGCAAGGAGTCGCACCAGTGGCAGAGGGCGAAGGCATACCAACATCAGCACAGATTGATTCTCGGGACTATTCTTGGGCCTTTTGGCCGGTCGTCCCCCTCTATCCCTACAGCAAGCGGCGCACCATCCGCAAGGAAATAGTTAAAGATACAATCTGGACTTTTGACCAACTACAAGGCATTTTCTACGTTGTTGTCCCGATTCGGATGACAGTAATTAAACTAGAACCCGAAGGCCTTCTCGTCTACGCCCCCGTTGCACCGACTCCTGAGTGCATCCGCTTGGTAAAAGAGTTAGTAGCAGAGCACGGCGAGGTGAAGTACATCCTGCTGACAACGGTTTCCGGCATCGAGCACAAAGTTTTTGTCGGCCCCTTTGCGAGGTGTTTTCCCGAAGCGCAGGTGTTTGTCGCCCCGCAGCAATGGAGTTTCCCCGTGAATTTGCCGCTGAGTTGGCTGGGTTTGCCGGCGAAACGCACCTCTATACTGCCGTTTGACAGCAGCAATACGCCGTTAGCCGATCAATTTGACTGGGCAATTCTCGGCCCCCTCAACCTCGGTTTGGGCAAATTTGCTGAAGTTGCGTTATTTCACAGGCGATCGCGCACGCTGATGTTAACAGATTCGGTGGTTTCGATTCCCGAAAATCCGCCCGCGATCGTCCAACTCGACTCGTACCCGCTGCTGTTTCACGCCAAAGACAGCGCCTCGGACATTGTGGCAGACACCCAGGAAAATCGGCGCAAAGGGTGGCAGAGAATCGCCTTATTTGCCATGTATTTTAGCCCCAGCGTGCTGGAAGTGCCGCCGTGGTCGGAGGTATTTGCCAGCGCACGCCAAGCGCCAGAACGCTCAAGGAAAGCTTATTTTGGGTTGTATCCGTTCAAGTGGAAAACAGATTGGGTGCGATCGTTTGAGGCTTTGCGGGGAGGAGGGCGGTTGTTTGTGGCGCCGATTTTGCAGACATTGATTCTCAACCGCGCGCCGAGGGAAACTCTCGATTGGGCGGATCAAGTGGCGAGTTGGGACTTTGAAAAAATTGTACCTTGTCACTTCGATGGTGCGATCGACTGCCGACCGCGTGAATTTCGCCAAGCATTCTCGTTTCTGGAAAAACACTCGCCTGTTAATTCCTTACCCGAAGACGATTTTAAATTGCTCAGGCAGATTGATGCCGGTTTGAATAAAACCGGTTTGGTTCCGCCTGCGAAAGAGAAGGTTTAATCTTACATCTTGCACCATTGTTAAAAACAGGACAGTTTGCCCTAACTTGGGCCAGAAGTAAAATCCAATCCAATTCAACAATAGCTATGACTTCACTAACCAAGAAAGTTCGCAAATCACCCCTCCCTTGGGCAAAGATTCTCGTCGAAACTGTCCCCCCAATCGTTGAGCCAAAATGTGAGAGTGTTTTGTTCCCTGTTGTCCTTGTTCGGGTTTAAGTCCAGGGCCATTGTCTTGCACCTTGAGAACATATTGCCCCTGCTGATGTTCTCCCGTCACGACAATTCGAGTTGTTCCAAGAGCGTGTTTCCCCACGTTACATAAAGCTTCCTCTAACCACAAACAGAAATCCCGCTTTCTCTCCAAGGTGAGGTTAGTTTGCTCGATGGGGGCGAAATTCCGCACTTTGACTTGAATGGTCTGGAAATAAGGCAAATTGCGCTTCAAAGTAATGGCATAAACTTCATACAATAAATTATGCAGGGGGCGGTTGAGATCGATACAAGTGCCTTCCCCCAGACGGAGAGTTTGTTCGGAATTAGGAGGTTCTAGGCTGGTTAAAACGGCTGCGGAGTGTTGCTCTGAATCCGCTTCATCGGTGAGACTGCGCCCCACTGCCCGGATCTCTGCATTCAGGCTATGCAAGCGTTGGAACAATTGTTGAGATGGCATCTGTTCTTGCTGCATATCCCGCAGGAGGAGAGCTAAGGTTTGCAAAGGGCCATTGTGGATTTGCGTGAAGGCTTGTTCCATTGCCTGCTGACGAATCGCCTGTCGCTCGACAATTTGAGCATAGTATTGGAGACGCTCGGTATATAAGCCCTGGACGATATCTTGGACGCGGTTATAAAACAGAATCAGGAGAATTTGTATCCCCATTGTTGGGCCGAGGGAGATGAATAAATCTAAGCCTCGCGAAGTGTGAAGTTCTGACGGGTGCAGCAGCAAATAGGTGAGAATTGGGGCAGCGATCGCCATCCAAGCGATCACAGTTGCAATCACCAATTGCTGGCGGCGACGCAGGGCGATCAGCATCACCATTGTCAACACGAACAACGCGGGTGTTACAGGGGGCAAACTATCTACGAGGGTGGTGCCCGATGTGACGATCGCTTGTAGGGTATATAACCAACTGGGAACCACTACGAACAGTACCCCTGCAAGTAAAGCCAGATTTATCACTTGTTGCAAGCTCTCTGGTTTTTTGTAGAGACGAATCAGTAAAAGCAGGCATACGATCGCCAACAACGGAGGTGTAATTAGATAAATGGTACGAGGGTGCGGTTGCAGTCGGTGCAGAAATGTAGCAATAGTTGCGCCAACCGTCGCCAAACTCAACATTGCCAGCACGACTCGGCGCTTTAAAATTAAAATATTGTATGGCTCATTAACCGTAGACATTGC
Source organism: Microcoleus sp. Pol12A5 (assembly GCF_036701435.1). NCBI lineage: Bacteria > Bacillati > Cyanobacteriota > Cyanophyceae > Oscillatoriales > Microcoleaceae > Microcoleus > Microcoleus sp. Pol12A5. Next base: position 15,553 of record NZ_JAUBQU010000106.1, on the reverse strand, counting down.
TCGTTTAATCAATTAATCCAATTTTACGGGCACGAATTTGGGTTTGTGCACGCATATTTTTACCCTCTTCCGGGTAGATTGAGAGTGCATCCTGAATCTTAGACCAATAGTGGCGAATCATCCGTTCGGACTTGTGCATAGTTTGGGCGATCGCTTTATCCTGAAGTCCCTCCTCAAAAGCGAGTCGCATTACTTCCAACCATTCGGGTTTCACTTCCAAGTCGGTTTGCAGGTCTTTGGTATGGGTTAACCCTTGCATAGCCCACTCCATCCGGGTCAGGAAGGTATCTATTGGCACGCTTTTGTCTGCGATCGTAAATCCGCCCTGATGATTGTCAATTTCAGGCATGATGCGAACTAATGCCTTGACATTACTGCTTTGCACCATCAGGTTCAACTGGGGATAATCTTGCATCAATAACTTGAGCAAGTCCAATCCATGCTCGATATGGGCAGTCGTTCCCAATCTTTCTGGGAGAGACAAATCCACGATCGCTAAGTCAGGCAAATGCTTTCTCACTTGGGTTAGAGCATCCTGGACTGTTTGGCAAGAGCGGATTTGTGCTTTAGGAAACCGATCGCCAACCAGACTAATCGTTCCATTGAGAAGCAGGCGATGGTCATCAACGATCAGAATATCTAGTTGCTGCTCTTGGGTCAAACTATCTGGCATCAGCGCTTCTCGACGCAACAACCTTATCTTAACTTGGTTTCATCAAGGGATCTTTAAAGCTGCTAGCGATTACCCCTTATGAGTTAAGCCCTATCGATTCGAGACATTTTAAGAAAGTGGAACTTTTGTCAATGAGTAAATATATCTAATCTGCCTGTCATCAATGGGGTCGATCGGGTGATTACCGAAAACTACCATGCACCTGACCGAAAATACCAGCTCAACTTGTCCGAAACTACCAATGATGAAAGCTTCTGGAGGTTTGGATACTGGAATTATCAAAGACCAACAACATTGATTTTGGGAAAAAAACAATGCACGCTGACCAAACAACTCACTCCACCTTAACCCCTGGCAGTAATAACAATGAGGCCAATCAAGTTAAATACTTGCAACAACAACTCAATCTTTTTTACCACAGCTATATCAGTGTCGATGGCTACTTTGGTGATATTACTACTGAGTATGTCAAAAAGTTTCAAGCTGATTGCTGCCTGAAAGTTAATGGCATTGTTGATTCACAAACTTGGAGTTACCTTGACGCTATCGTTCCTTATTCCAACAAAATGCACTCTACCTTGAGCCAAAGCAAAAGCAACAATCCTTCGGAAGTGAAATATCTACAGGCACGCCTCAATCAAGCCAAAAGGCAAGGAAAATCAGGAAGTATGACGATAGCTGTAGATGGCGATTTCGGCAATAAAACCACGACACGAGTGAAAGGCTTTCAATCAGATTTCTGGCTAACTGCTGATGGTATTGTAGGAAATAACACCTGGTTATTACTCGAAGACGCACTCTTAAAAAGCTAACACGGCTGACACTGGCAACTCCTAATTTAAGCAAGGTGAAGTTTTATTAAGGTTGCCCGAATAAATTTTAATCAAAGGTGAAGCCTGATTAAAATTTACACATGAAATATTTCCGAATAAGGAAATCATCGCTATGATGCCAATGTTCAACCCAGATGATACTGACTCCAATCCTAGTTTTAGGCTTCAAGAATTTTTTGAGTTTCACAGGTAAAGAATGAAAGCCTCTTCCTTCATTCCCTGCTACCTACTCCCCTCTTTCTTGGAAAGTTATCTCGTACTCTTTAGATTTCTTATGTTTCGTACAATTAAATCAAGAACATGAAAAGGCGAACATTTCTATCAGCAACGGGTTTGGCAGGAGCCGCACTAATTGGCTCTCAAATTGTAAATAAATCCGATACTCCGGCAATTGCACAAACATCGGGATATAAAAAGCCCAATATCCTTGTGATTGTCGTAGACCAACTACGCACTCCCCAATGGTTTCCAGCACAAGCCACTCTCGACAAATATCTACCCGCGATCGCGAAATTGCGAAAGAGTTCAGTCAACTTCACGCGGTACTATACAGCAGCAACAGCCTGCACGGCCGCTCGCGGCACATTGGTGACAGGTTTATACTCCCACCAAACATTTGTGATGGATACGCATTTGAATGATGGTGGTGAGAGTAGTAGCATACTCTTTCCAGCGCCAGCGCCAAGTCTTAATCCTGGCTTTCCTACCTGGGGAAAACTGTTGCGAGACAACTTTGGTTACAGTACGTGGTGGTTCGGTAAATGGCATTTATCCACCGGAGATTCCCTAGAACCCTACGGATTTAGTGGCGGAACTTATCCTTCCCCCAATGGTAATCCCGGAGAAGGTTTAGAAGTAGACCCTTATATTGTCAAAGGCGGTACGCCTCCTCAAGGAATTAAATCCACCGAACAGTTTACCGAGTGGCTCAATTCCAACGAAGCCAGAAAGACTCCTTGGTGTACGACCATCAGCTTAATCAACCCCCATGACATTTCTTGGTACCCCCAAGGAACGAAGGAAATACCCGCAGAAAGCAACCCGCCAAGTGTCTTCAAAGATAAAATTCCCAACTTTGAAAACCCCATCGGGTTAGCGAAAAAGCCCCGCTTGCAAGAAGCATTCCGCCGAGCAGCAAACTTAGGGGCTGGCTACTTACCGCCTAAATTCGGAGAACCCTGGCTGAAACTGTTGGATTCATACCTACTATTCCAACAATTTGTGGACGCTCAAATCGGGAAAGCACTTGATAGTTTAGAAAAATCCCCATTTGCCCAAAATACGATCGTCGTGTTTACCTCAGACCACGGCGAGTATGGCGGTTCTCACGGGTTGCGCGGTAAAAGTGCTGCTGTCTATGAAGAATCAATTAACGTTCCTCTTTACATCAAAGACCCAACTAAACAGTGGGTTTCCGCCCCAGGAACAGAACGGACACAACTTTGCTCTAGCGTAGATATTGTTCCCTTGTTACTTACCCTCGCTAGTGGAGATAATAGATGGCGTACCCAACGGGCATTTTCACATTTAAAGACACGCTTGGATATTGCCCAAATCCTGCGCCAACCAAATGCGTCAGGTCGCCCTTACATTCTTCATACGACAGATGAACTGATCTTAGATTTGTTGGGCGCTTTGCTACTCTTCGGCGATGCTCCAAATCATGTGATTGGATATCGCACAGACAAAGCGAAACTAGGAGCTTATAACTTCTGGCGTTCTGGCACCATCGATATTCAAACCAAAGGTATGGAAGCAGAACTTTACAACTACAGTACAGCTAGAGGAAAGCAGGAATTAGATAACGTCAGGAACTCTGAACTTAGATTGTACTCTCAACTGGTGAGCCATCTCTTTAACGACGCTATTCCCAATGAATTGCGTAAACCTCTACCTACACCCGAACTGCAAGCCGTGCAACAACAAGCCTTAAAAGACTATTTGTCCTTCGCTGACCAGACAACCCGGACAAAAAGCAGGCTGGATAAAACAGATGAACAACTCCTGGGGTTAAATGCTGCAATTGCTAATTTGTAGCTTCGCGCCACATAGATCGAAAAATTTTGGGGAACCTGAAATCTGCGGTGCGGTATAAAAACCCCATGTCTGACTCCGAAGCCACTGTTAAACCCCATCAATTTTGGCTTTAAGCGCTGATGGAGTTGTTAGGAATAATACCTAGTTAGTTCTAGAAGAACCACTCCGGAAAAGTTAATAAGGCTGACTTAGCAATTCCTAATTTAAGCCAGGTGAAGTCTGGTTAGACTTCACCTTTTTTTTGATGAAGCAGGGAAGGAGGAAGACTAATGGATAAGATAACTCTTGTGTCCAGCCTAATTATGTTTGGTACAGCGGGATTAATTGCGGGCGTTGTCTATCATGAACTTTGTTGGTGGCGACGAATGCGTTGTTTGGAACAACAACTGCTAACACAGCAACAGTTAATCGAGCTGCTTGAGGCAGAAATTCACAATGGTGCCTTACAAAGGCTGGCGTTCTTGATCAGAGAGCTTCAGATTCATGAGTTGTCCCAACAAGAGTTACTCCAGCATTTACGCTCTGTTTATCAAGATGTTCAGGCTGCTCTTTCTATTGACAAATCCCACTAATTTAAGATGGCTTTAACAGCCCTTCTCTGTTGAATTGCGTAGATTAGCCCATAGACATTCGCTCCAGTTTCTTAACCGGTCACGACTGGAGCTTCTCAAGCCACAGCTAACCTGATAGCAATCAAGGGTTTGGGCGATTAACCTGCAAAGGCAAGACCCTATCAAGCTGATTACCGAAAAGTGGAATGCTGATGACAGAAAATACCAACTAAACTTGTCTGAAACTACAAATAATTGTTGTAGCTTAAGTTTTCTATACTGGAATTATCAATACATAAGTCATCTGCCACTAATGATTAATTGGGATGCGTAAAAAGTGGCTAATGATAACAAGGGAACTCAAAACTTGCCTCAGCCACAATTTTCCACAAAAACAGCACTTGTGGAGATAGCAGATACAGCACTTCCGGATGTTATGAGGTACAGTAGCAGCAATTAATAAACCAGAAATGTTGAATATTGATACAAAACTTTACATATTCAGATAGAGCAAGACTAACCAGGTAAACATTTCAAGAAAACATGAGTTCCTCAAACCAATGAACACAACTAATTTTCTGACACATACAAGCTTGAAGATAGCGCATTTTGTCTAATAGTTTGTTACCATGGCGCGGCAATAGATATCAGTAGTAAAATTAGATATGCAATTAGCCTAGTATAAAGTTGTATGGTAATACAATTCAAACTTTTGCTAATCAATCTATCAAGTTTTAGGTGCACCTTTAAAAACTTCCAGAACAATTCTACTTTCATTTTAAGCGATATATCTCCCTAATTTCATCATCAGAAACTGCCGCCTCTCCATCATCCGATAAATTAGTGACTAAGCGAAACTCACTTTTGGTATCTACATCACAAAAATTTACCATTCTATAAAAGCGAGCATCGGTTAATGAACCAATTCTTATCAACCTACTTTCTGACTAAAATTCTAACTTCCAATTGTTGTTAATCCGCAACATAAAATATTTGTTATCTTGGATTAATTATTGAATAAACTTTAGTCAGGCACATCCTAATTCCATTACCTCCACAGCATTTCCTGGCAGTTTAGACATCATCTTTGAACCCAAATTATAATCATGAGCCTGTCCAAAGTTAATGAGGTTATCGTCGGGACTCCCTGTCGATAAATTGAGGGTAGTAAAAACTTTAACTCTTTGGATGACCTAGGATCCATAATAATTTACTTGTCAATGTAATAATTATTGAATCAATTGGAGAAATGGCGTATGTATTAGGCATTTTTTTGTGAGTTGCGTTGGGAATAATTGATTCAATTGCTTATAAATCTTTCGGAATGGTTCTTGACTTCGATGAGTGTTAGCCTTGGAAAATGTTGAAATATCAACCTCAAATCCTATAGGGTTTATTGGTTTAAACAAATCGCGCTTGACGAGTTAAGCTATTATCCAGGACATAAGCTAACCAACACTCGACCAAAAGGCGGCTATTCAAAACTGGATAATCATTTTTTGGGAGCCCTTTGAGGATATCTTTGACAATCTTGGGAAAGTGATTTAGAATCATTATTAATAGATATTTTTTTATATTTAGCCCAATTTTAACCGATTTTGGGCAATTTATATCACTTATTTATTCACTTTCAATACTTTTGGGTGGCTCGATGATTTGTGGTAAAATGAACCAAGGGCTTATAGCCCCAATATCCCGTACAACTGCCTAATAAAATTATTGTTAGTATCAGCCATAAAGGATGTCTGATTCCTCTCGGTTGTCGATGGTCGGGAACAGATTTAATTGCTTCAATTAAATTCATTGTTGATGCACTCCATGACTTGATAGTCTTACAAGTTCCAAATACGCGATCGCCTCTTCTATGAGACCTTTATCCTGTGATAATTAATCCACCCTGCCTAACCCCCCTTAACAAGGGGGGGACTGGAGTCTTCAAAGTCCCCCTTCTTAAGGGGGATTTAGGGGGATCTAGACTTAGATATAAACGAGAGAAATAGAGGGTTTTAGTCTTAAGCTGAGACTTTTGAACACTGCCCTGTCCCTACTAAATCAATTTACGAATTTTTCAACTTAAACTCATCAAACTTCACCACTTCCGACTCCGGTTTCCGCGTATCAAAATAGTAGCTACTAACCGTACCTTCCCCCGTATCAAAAATAGTAAAAGCTGTAATATCATTGCTATCAATATACGGCAGGGGCAGCCTATCTTCTCCCAACAAAGGCGCAACAGTCGGCACCACAGGTTCCAATCCGTTCGGGTCTCCAATAGCGCTGTAATCTTCCCGATATCCCGGCGGCACAAATCGGCGCTTTTCCCCCACAAAAGCACCGTAACTGTTGCCAACATTAGAAGTCTCCAAAAAGTGCATTCCGCTGGAACTTACAAACCGATTCCACAAGTACGAATGTCCGTAAAATACCAACTGCACCCCCGCTGTTTCTAGCAGTTGCACTACATCCCGAATCAGATAATCTTGCTGTTTCGGATACTCGTAACGCACCATTTTAATCTCGCCATTCTCAGCGCGATCGACTATTTGCACTGGATCAGTATAAGCAGGTACAATATTGTCACCCAGAGAATGTGGCGGGTAGTGAAACATCACAATTTTATATTTTGCCTGCTGGAATTCCGAACTCTTTAACTCTTGTTGCAGCCAATTATATTGAGCGCTGCCCTTGACAATAGGCTCAAAAATATGCTGTCCGTATCCCCATTTTGCGGGATTATTAAAATCTGCGTCTCGTTCCCGATACCTGCCTCTCGCACCCGCATCTAAATTCGGAGTCCGCCAGATATTCGCAACGTACAAAGTCACTAACCGCACTTCCCCAAAAGTCACAGCATAGTAATTTTTGCCTCCCGGCAAATTGAAAATTTCGTCATAGGTATCGCTATTAAAACTATTGTTTTTTAGCCATATTTCCCGCACGGAAGGGTCATTATTGGGATTCAAAGAGGCAGCACGTTGAGCTTAGATTTTCTCGGCAGCGGCGCGGGGAAAAGGATCACTAAATTGGTCATAGAGTGTGCTGTTGGTTGCAAACCTGCCCATGATTTCGTGATTGCCAATGGCGGGAAATAAAGGCGCGTGTTGGATCAGTTCGCCGCGGCTGTAAACTGTTTTGATGCCGTTTTTGTCCAGTTCTGAAAATGCGCGACCTTGCATAGCGGGAAAGAAGGCGCGGCCTCGGTAGTCGTCAAACCATTCGGAAGCGCGATCGGGTATATTAATTAAATCCCCAGCCATGAAAACCGCGTCAACTCTCCCAATTGTTTCGGCTACTTTCTGGAGATTTGCTGCTGTCATAGGCATCAATTGATGGTCGGAAGTGAGGAGGATTTTGAGCGACCTTCCTGCTGCTGGTGTCGGAGAAAGAGTGAAAACTTTGCTGCTGACAGATGCGCCGTCTTTCCTTTCGCTAGTGACTCGATAAGGAATGCGAACACCGGGCATTAAATTGGAGACTTCTGCTTCGTGGCGCCAGATGTCGCGGACAATTGGATTGCTGTCAATTATGCTTTGTTTCATTTCATCGGAGATGCGCGAGTCTTTGTCTTCGCGAGTGCGGCTTAGCTTAGTAGTATTTGCCATCACAACTTGATTCAAATTTTCGCCGTAAGCAACAGTGTTGCGAGTACCGCCAAACTCGGTGAACCAGACAACTCGCACCGAGTTTGCTGTTGGGACTTGCAAAAACGGATCGGTTAAAAGCTGAGGTTCGTTGAGGTTAGATGGCATAATGAAACCTAGCAAGAGGACAATCAAAATCAAAACAGCAAAAAACCAGGGATTGCGAGAATAACCTTGAGAACTTTCTACTTTATTGGGCAAAGGCGTTAACATAATTCATTAGTCATTAGTTGTAGGGGGGGTTTCACCAGCCAAACGCAACTCCCCCCCCCAAATACATATAAACCCGCGCCGCTAACTTTAAATTTTAAACTACCAACGCGATCACAAAGTTAAGAAAATAGTAAAATATCTCACATCAAACAAACCTCAACCATTTTTTGACCTCTTGTGCTCTCTCCATTCTCTTTCTCAGCGCCCTCTGCGCCCTCTGCGGTTCATTAAAAAAAACTCTCAAAAATGATTGAGACTTGCGATATAACATTCTTAACACCCTTCCTTCAATCTAAAATCTAAAATCTAAAATCTCATGACTCGCCACCTTCTCAAGGCTAACTGCAAAACCGTACACTTGGGCGGTTTCTCTCCGAATATCGAACCTGCTTTAAGGGTGGATTCAGGCGATCGCATCGACATCGAAACCTATTCAGGATATTATGTTGCTGACAAAGCGCCGCCGGAATTTCAAACGCCGGAATTTTTAGATATTTGTCAGAATTTGCCTCCCAACCGCAAAGTTGGCCCTGGGCCCCACTTGCTGACAGGCCCGATTTATGTTAACAATGCCGAACCGGGAGACGTTTTAGAAATTCACATTGAGAATGTTTACCCAAGTTTGCCAGTAGGATTTAATGCAATTCGCGCCGGATGGGGAGCATTACCTGATTATTTTCCAGAACCTAAATTGCGTTTTATTCCGCTAGATTTACCGCAAAAAACTGCTGAATTTCCCCCAGGTAGCGACATTCGGATTCCCCTGCATCCTTTTTTTGGAATTATCGGCGTTGCAAATTCAGAAATCAACCGTTCTTCTATTCCTCCAGAGCGCTACGGTGGCAATCTGGACAATCAGGAACTCCAAGCAGGAACGCGGTTATTTTTACCTGTTTTTCTGCGCGGCGGTTTACTGTCCATCGGCGACGGACATTCGGCACAAGGAGACGGTGAAGTTGACGGTACTGCTATAGAAACTTCGATGAACGGGACTATTAAAATCATCTTACGCAAGGATTTTATTTTGATGTTTCCGTTTGCAGAAACGCCCACTCATATTGTAATTATGGGATTTGGTAGAACATTAGATGAAGCGTTTGAGATGGCGGTAAAACAGACGGTTTATTGGCTGCAAAAGTTTGCAGGTTTCCAAGAGGAAGATGCTTATGTTTTGTGTTCCATTGCGGTAAATTTTCGGATTACTCAGGCTGTCAACAATCCCCAAAAAGGAGTTCACGGAATGATGCCCAAGTGTATTTTGCCCGAAGGGAAAATTATTGGTCACGGAGTTTGAGGTAAAATGATAACACGCGATCGACCAAATAATTAGGATCGCGATCGCACAAACGACACCAATTTGTCACTGCTGTGGTCGATCTGGATCGCGATCCTGTTGACAATTAAGCTTAAAATGATATAAGTTACCAGTTCTACCTAAATCGAACTCAACATGAAAAACCAGACTGACGATGTTGCCAAAAAAGATTTAGTCGATCGAGCTTTTGGGAATGCAGCAATACCAGATCCGACAGCGTGGGTGCACGAACATTATTTTCTGGCTAATTTCGCCGATACTCTGGCACACATCCAAGAACATATGTCTGAAGACAGTTGCGAAATCGGCGATAATGTTGACTCTGGTGAGGGGGTATTATCGATCGATGCCAAAATTAGAGATATGTTGAGAGCTACTTTTAGCGACGACGGCTGGCATTATGTCGAAAGTTTATTGTGAGTTTGGTAAAACCCACAAGTATTTGTACGTTCATAACTTGAGAACGTAAGTTATACCAGTTTAACAAAAGAATCCAACTTTAGGCCGGTGATCTACCCCATTAGATCATGCATGCGTTATGCGCAATTCTTTAATCTCAAATATCAAATCTCCAATAATATCAATTCCATCTGCGCCGGAATGATATCAAATCCGCGCTTCCGGAGTCGGGCATAAAGTCGAATCAAGCTGCCAACAAATAATTCGCGCTATTTTCATTTTTTTGACTCACAGTCAACAGCCAACAATGATAAGGAGTGCAACCGGAATCGATATGATATCAGTTTCCTCTCTCAACGCAGACTCGCAACTAAGAGTGAGTGGCTGCGTGCATTTCCACCCCAATTTGAAGTAAATTGGACTATTGTGATGTAGGATACTTTAGATAGGGGAGAAATTACTGTCGCTAGGAATTTCAATCGATCGCAAAAAAGCCGCACTTTCTTCGGGCAAAGCAGTATTGATAAACATCCCGCTACCCAACTCAAACCCAGCTTGCTTAGTAACTCTGGGAATAATTGCAATATACCAGTGAAAGTATTTTGTTGCCCGTTGGGCGATCGGCACCGATCGAATATTATAGTTATAATCGGGATTGTTCAATCCGTAATAAAGCTTAGCCAGTACAGTTTTCAAAGTATCAGCAAGATCGGCAACTTCCCCATCAGTTATTTCATCAAACGAAGAGGAATGACGGCGCGGAAAAATCCAAGTGTGAAACGGTGAAAGTGCAGCGTAAGGGATAAAAGCGACAAAATGTTCACTCTCACAAATCACTCTTTCCTCCGCCGCTAATTCATCTTCCAAAGTCCGGCAAAATAGACATTCTCCCGTGTCATCAAAATATCTAATAGCTTCGTCGATGCGGCTGCGGAATTGGCTGGGTACAACGGGCGTCGCTGCTATCTGCGAGTGGGGGTGTTCGAGAGAAGTTCCGGCACTTTCCCCGTGATTTTTGAAGATAATAATTGTTTCAATGTGGGGATTTTTTCTAATTTCTACATACCGCTGGCGGTATACTAAAAGTATGTTTGCAACTTCTTTAACACTCAACAAAGCTGTCGTCAAATCATGTCGCGGGTGTTCGACAATTACCTCGTGAACGCCGATTCCCGCCATCGTGCGGTGAATTCCCGATGATATCCTCATCCATTCTGCTGTCGGGGAGAGGGCGGGATATTTGTTGTAAATTGCCCTGACTTTCCAGCCAGTGCGATCGCCCAAACGGCAAGTTTCTAAGGTTCCGTCTTCCTCATTTCCCACGCAAAAAGGGCAATCGGCACGGTGCGGTGGCACTACGGCAGCCCACTTTTTTTTGTTAGCGAATTGATCCGGTCTTGTCGCCCGTTCCGTGGCGATGATTACCCAATCTCTGGTAATTAGATTTTGTCTAAGTTCAGACATTTTCTTACCTTCAGTTTCCGGGTCAAATTGTGTCTTAGTTTAGACAAAAACTTTTATTTTGTCACTCACTAGAGTAAATTTTTTACAAATCTTAATTTATAATTAAATCGGCAGTTTCTCAACAAAAGTTAACAACATTTGAAACCAGCGATAGAGGACGATTAGCGACTAAAGGTGTCTCCCCCGATGTTACAGAATATCTATCTAAGCAGTACGGGTAAGCACAGATTTTAACCCCAGAGATTAAGCCAACTGCAACTGCACATTCTGCAATTTGCAAATCGCTTTCAACACTTGCGCCAACAAGAGCGATCGCTCCCTGTCAGTCAAACTCAAGTCTGGTAAAATCTGATAAGTGCAAGGATTGCCCCGCGTCAGATACACAAACTGATAGTTACGTCCATTCGTTGTCAATCCCCAAACAGACGATTGCTGCTGCAAACTTTTATAAGCATAAGTCAGCAATTGCGGCAAACCGGCCCAAGGATCGATCGCACTATTTTTCGCCTCCACTACCAAAATCCAAAACTGTGCCGCCGCGAGCTCTGCATCCGGCTGATTTACCGCTAAAATATCCAAGCGCCCTTTAATTAAAGTATCCCCATCCTCAACCTCGATCGGGATGCTATCTTCCATTGTCAGCACGATCGGAATATCAAAAAATCCTGCTAATCTCATTAACGGTGAAAGCACTAAAAACTTAACCAGTTCTTCTGAAACTTTTCCGGCGGATAAGTAGCGTCGAAAGTCAGTTATAATTTTTAATATTTCCTGCTGTTCTAATTCTGACAGCGGTTCCAAAGAGAAAAAACCGGTGAAGGCGTCTCCTTCTCGCTCTTCCAATTTGAGCAGGCGGCGAACGTCATTTAGCGAGAGTTGGCTTGCTTCTAAATTTTGCGTCATAGTTTTCCTTTAATTAAATTTAACTAACTACCTAAATTATAGCTAATCTAATTTACAAAAAAGTATAACTTAAAAACTTGTCACCCAATAATTACTAAGAATAATTAATTATTAAATAAGCTAAAAAATCCTCTAGATCTGCGTTAATCGGCATTACTCGGCGAGCAAAAAAAGAACAACATCTCAACCTCTTACAAAATTTCCCAAAGTCTTAAGGAAAATAAACATACTTTGGTCCCAACTTATGCAAACAATAGTTAAAAAGACGAACCGAAGTTAAAGTTAAAAGCAATGTCACAAGATACGATCGAGTCAATTCTGCAAGAAAAACGCCTATTTCAGCCGCCCGCTGAATTCTCCCAAAAAGCTCACATCAAAAGCCTAGAAGAATACCAAGCCCTCTACGACAAAGCCAAAGCTGACCCCCAAGCATTCTGGGCAGAACTCGCTGCCCAAGAATTGCACTGGTTCCAAAACTGGGATACCGTGCTCGACTGGCAGCCGCCTTTTGCTAAATGGTTTGTCAACGGTAAAATTAATATTTCTTACAATTGTCTCGATCGCCACTTAACCACTTGGCGCAAAAATAAAGCCGCCCTGATTTGGGAAGGCGAACCCGGAGACTCTCGCACCCTCACCTACGCGCAACTCCACCGCGAAGTCTGCCAAATGGCAAATGTGATTAAGGAATTGGGAGTTCAAAAGGGCGATCGCGTCGGCATTTATATGCCCATGATTCCCGAAGCTGCGATCGCCATGCTAGCCTGCGCCAGAATCGGTGCCGTACACAGCGTTGTTTTTGGCGGATTTAGTGCAGAAGCTTTGCGCGATCGGCTCAACGACGGCCAAGCAAAACTCGTCATCACCGCCGACGGAGGCTTCCGCAAAGATACCGCCGTCGGGCTCAAAACACAAGTAGACAAAGCACTAGCAAATAATGCCGTACCCAGCGTTACCAACGTTCTGGTAGTTCAGCGCACCAAGCAGCAAATTGACATGGAACCAGGGCGCGATCGCTGGTGGCATGAATTGCAAAAAGGTGCATCCGCTGACTGTCCGGCAGAACCGATGGATAGCGAAGATTTGCTGTTCATTCTTTACACTTCTGGAAGTACCGGAAAACCGAAAGGAGTCGTCCATACAACCGGTGGTTATAACCTTTATACCCACATGACAACCAAGTGGATATTCGACCTCCAAGATACCGATGTTTACTGGTGTACTGCTGATGTCGGCTGGATTACTGGACATAGTTATATTCTCTACGGCCCGCTATCCAACGGTGCGACAACTTTAATGTATGAAGGTGCTCCTCGCCCTTCTAATCCCGGCTGTTTTTGGGATGTAATTGAAAAATACGGCGTCACAGTTTTCTACACTGCACCAACCGCAATTCGCACCTTTATGAAAATGGGCGAACACTTGCCGAATGCGCGCAATTTGTCATCTTTACGATTGTTAGGAACCGTCGGCGAACCCATCAATCCCGAAGCTTGGATGTGGTATCAGCGCGTAATTGGCAACTCAAATTGTCCGATCGTCGATACTTGGTGGCAAACAGAAACCGGGGGAATTATGATTACCGCTTTGCCCGGTGCAATTCCTACAAAACCCGGTTCTGCAACCCTACCGTTCCCCGGAATTATGGTCGATGTTGTTGACCAAGAGGGCGAACCAGTAACTAACGAAAGCGGCGGTTATTTAGTGGTGAAACATCCTTGGCCGGGAATGATGCGTACACTTTACAACGATCCAGACCGCTTCCGTCGCACTTATTGGGAATATTTGCACCCGAAAGATGGCGAATTTGTGTACTTTGCAGGGGACGGCGCGCACAAGGACAAAGACGGTTATTTCTGGGTAATGGGTCGCGTTGACGATGTAATTAATGTGGCCGGACACCGACTGGGCACAATGGAAGTAGAGTCAGCTTTGGTATCGCATCCAGCGGTGGCGGAAGCTGCGGTTGTTGGTAAACCCGACGAGATTAAAGGTGAGGACATTGTGGCTTTTGTCACGCTGGACAACTCGCAGCAACCTAGCGATGAATTGGCTAAGGAATTGAAGCAGCACGTGGTTAAGGAAATTGGGGCGATCGCCCGTCCCGGCGAAATTCGATTTACCGATGCTTTGCCGAAAACCCGAAGCGGCAAAATTATGCGCCGATTGCTGCGTTCTTTAGCTGCGGGAGAAGAGGTTTCTGGGGATACTTCAACCTTGGAAGACCGGACGGTTTTGGATAAATTGCGGGGTGGTGCGTAGGGGTATTTTGTAAGTGCAGATAAACGCAGATAAACGCGGATAAGTTTAATAATTATCTGCATTTATCTGCGGTTTTAGATAATTGTTTAGTAGCTTATTTGCCGCTCCACAGATGAACGGCAGCGGCGTTAATTTCAGACCTTACCTGTAGCCAATCCTCCAGCAAGTAGTCATCATCAACTGCTTGCTTGTGCTGTTCGTCTTTGAGAATTGCCAAGACAAGACGCGAACTCCAGACGAATAGTTGACATGACGAATTTTTGGGTGATATCCCAAGTCTTGAATTTTTGCCAAAACGCGATGGACAGCACCGGCAACAGTAAGATCGACGGCAAGAATAATTTGACCGAGTTTAGCACCCGGTTTTACACATTCTAGAACAGCCATAATTCTTTCTCCTTATGCTATCTTAGATATTTTTACTGTAGCAATGAATTATTTGGCTCATCTATTCTTATCAGAAGGCACGCCAGAATCCCTGATTGGCAACCTCTTAGGAGATTTTGTCAAAGGTTCGGCCGTCAACCTTTATTCCGAGGAAATTAGAAAGGGCATCGATTTGCACCGCAAAGTAGATAGCTACACGGACTCTCACCCAATAGTGCGATCGAGTAAAAGCCTTGTTTCTTCTCACAGACGAAGGTTTGCGGGAGTTTTGATTGACGTGTTTTACGACCACTTCTTAGCTAAAAATTGGCTGGAGTATTCAGAAATTCCGCTCCGGGATTTTTCTCAGGATGTCTATAAAATCCTGCAAGACAACCGCGATATATTACCTGACTCTCTCCAGCGGGTGTTGCCCACAATAATTGCCCGCGACTTGCTTTCATCTTATCAGGAAATTGCCGAAATCGGCATCACTCTTACAAGAATGTCGGCGCGGCTCAAACGGACAAATAACTTGGCAAGTGGCATAGAAGATTTGACAGCTAACTATCAACGCTTAGAATCGGATTTTCGGGATTTTTTTCCTGATTTAATAAAATACGCGACTGTTGGCAAATTTTAATATAATAAACAAAAATTCTTGTTGCTAGCGATAACGAACTCGTGTATAATCCAAGCGATACCTGCATGAAATCTCAAATGCAAAAGGGTTCAAAATATGGCAACCAGAATTCCGAACCTGCAAATAACTAAAGTAGTTGATGGCGACAGCATCAAAATTTCTCTCAACGGCAAAACCCAGGGTAAGCTCATCTAATTTGGTATAAATTGTACTTGACAATGACTCAAATGAGTGTTCTTAAGTCAAGTCGCTA
>NZ_JAUBQU010000258.1:0-2500 GCF_036701435.1 Microcoleus sp. Pol12A5 | reverse complement strand
TACGACAATGAGTGGGGCTACAGTCAGCGGGTGGTTGACTTGGCTGAATTGGTCGCCGAACGTTGGGAAGCCTAGTACCCGAAGGCAGAAGGCTTTAGTCATTCGGCAGAAGGTAAAAATCCAGATATTTTGTACTTTTGAGTCGATTTCTAGCTGACTGGTTATTTCTGTTTTCGAGCGGTAGAGACTTTTGCCAGTCGATAGTTGGCGAGTACAAAATGAAATATGGCGCAGGACACGGCAGTGTCCACAGGTGTCAACTTAAGCCTGAAAGCCTTGGTATCTCTTGTTCATAGCTAAGTCGAGATCCCCCTAAATCCCCCTGGTTGTTGGGGGACTTTGATAATACTCTTGTCCCCCCCTTCTTAAAGGGGGGCAGGGGGATCTAGAGTTAATAGTCAAACAGCAGTCTGTGGCAGGGTTTGACGTTAAGTTGACACCAATGGGCAGTGCCGTCTCCCTACGATATCTGTATGCTGTTACTCCCAGCTATCGATCGAACTTTTTGCAATAATACTTCGATCGGGCTTTCGGGTCTGCTTGATGATAAATTTGTTGTGTGTTTGTAGTAAATGCTTAAAATTGCTTTAGTTAAGTTCTCGGAAAACCCCAAATATTAAAAAAATAAAAATTCAGACTATAAAAGTTAAACAACTGGAAAAATAGCAACACCTACGGTAGAGTTTGGGAAGCAAAAGGTGGTATGAAAAAAGCGCTAATTTGTGGTGTATCAGGTCAAGACGGAGCTTATTTAGCTAAACTGTTACTCGATCGAGGTTATGAAGTTTGTGGCACCTCCAGGGACGCCCAAATGTCCGGTTTCGGAAACCTGGCCCGTTTGGGCATCCGAGACAGAGTAAAACTAGAATCCATGTCTCTCAACGATTTTCGCAGCGTCTTGCAGGTACTAGCGAAAATTCAGCCCCACGAAGTGTACAATCTAGCAGGTCAAAGTTCCGTCGGCCTGTCTTTTGAACAACCCGTAGAAACCCTCGAAAGCATTGCCACAGGCACATTAAATCTGTTAGAAGCAATTCGGTTCACAGGTGGCAAAATTAAACTTTACAATGCCAGTTCCAGCGAATGTTTTGGGGATACCGCAGGCAGTCCAGCCGATGAAAATACGCCTTTTCGCCCCAGAAGTCCTTACGCCGTGGCAAAAGCAACCGCATTTTGGGAAGTAGCGAATTATCGGGAAGCGTACAATTTGTTTGCGTGTTCTGGTATTCTGTTCAATCACGAGTCGCCGCTGCGGCCGGAGAGGTTTGTTACCCAAAAAATTGTATCTGTTGTGTGCCGAATTGCTGCGGGCAGTTCCGAAAAACTGCATTTGGGAAATATTTCAGTGCAGCGGGACTGGGGTTGGGCGCCGGAATATGTGGAGGCGATGTATTTGATGTTGCAGCAGGAAGAACCGGACGATTATGTAATTGCCACGGGTGTAAGTTATCCTTTGGAGGAGTTTGTGCAGGCAGCGTTTGTTGCTGCGGGTTTGGATTGGCAGGAACATTTAGTAACCGATGCGAGTCTTTACAGACCGACGGAAATTGCAGTTGGGAGGGGAAATCCGGGTAAGGCAAAAGAAAAATTGGACTGGGAGGCAAAATATAAAATGCCCGATGTGGTGCGGATGATGGTGGAGGCGAGGCAGATTTGAGGGAAAATTATGGGGTGAAAATATGGAAGCAGAATATCCAACGGCTAATGATTGGTATAAAGCAAATCGCCTGGAGTAAAAAAAATATCGAGGTGAGTGGATAGTTTATACTAACCAAGGGGTGATTAGTCGCGATCGCGATTATGACAAAATGAAGGATGGTGTCGCTCCAACCTGATAAAGCTTAGATTATGTAATTGAGCGTATATTTTGAAAGCGAGTTTGTAGAGCCTATCCGGTTTGATCCTCTGAGAATGAGGACCTTAAAAGCTCACTATTGGCAACCTAAGTATGAGTTAAGACTGAAGTCTCTGAACACACTAAGAGGGAAAATGTTTGTTGATGCGGGTGCTGAAGTCAGTTTGATCACAAAGAAATTAGGGAGGAATTTAGGCTGTGCTAAGGCGAGAGGAGAAATTATATGAAACAATGCAAGTAGTTATATTAGCTGGGGTTTGGGGACAGTTCGTTTGGCTGCAGAGGGGCAATTGATGGCTTACCGCCACGGCGGTTTCTTTTTCGCGATGGATACTTACCGGGAATATAAGTATTTGAACGAGCTGTGGAATAATGGAGAGAGCCTTGGAAGATGTGGGAATGAGGGAGGTAGTAAGAAGGGGCGAGCGGTCTATTTTTGCGGTTTGCTACATCAAGTTGCCAAATAAGAGAAATTAGATAGAGGTTAAAGTGCAATTAGAACAACTACAGTCTACCCAGCCAGACACATCAGGTCAATTCTTAAAGCTACATTTGGGATGCGGGCCCCGAGTTCTGAAAGGTTGGAGAAATATGGATTTAAATTACCAACATTATCACCACCACTTGAAGCACTACACAGACAAG
>NZ_JAUBQU010000105.1:3958-21464 GCF_036701435.1 Microcoleus sp. Pol12A5 | reverse complement strand
GCTGAAGATCCTGAGTTTGAAACGTTCTACACTAAGAACATTCTGCTTAACGAAGGCATTCGTGCTTGGATGGCTCCGACAGACCAACCCCACGAAAACTTCATCTTCCCTGAAGAAGTTCTGCCTCGCGGTAACGCACTTTAAAAAAATCAGGATTTGGATTTCAGATTAATTTAATATTTTTAACTTAATCTGAAATCCAAATCCCTACTCCCTGGCGCAGGCGCGGTGATACCGTGCCCTACTAGGGAACAAAAAAACCCAAAATCCAAAATCTAAAATCGTTGGAGGTTCTACCGGGTGGTAACGCTCTCTAATTCCTACGCAAGCGGTCGCGACCAAGAATCCTCCGGGTTCGCTTGGTGGTCTGGCAACGCTCGTTTGATCAATCTCTCCGGCAAACTGCTGGGCGCACACGTCGCTCACGCTGGCTTGATCGTGTTCTGGGCCGGTGCAATGACTTTGTTTGAAGTCGCTCACTTTATCCCAGAAAAGCCCATGTACGAACAGGGCTTAATCTTGATGCCCCACATCGCGACTTTGGGTTGGGGCGTCGGCCCCGGCGGTGAAGTTACGGATATCTTCCCGTTCTTCGTAGTCGGCGTTCTTCACTTGATTTCATCTGCTGTTCTCGGTTTGGGCGGCATTTATCACGCCGTTCGCGGCCCAGAAGTTCTCGAAGAATACTCTTCGTTCTTCGGCTACGACTGGAAAGATAAGAACCAGATGACGAATATCATCGGCTACCACCTGATTCTGTTGGGATGCGGCGCTCTGCTGCTGGTAGCTAAGGCTATGTTCTTCGGCGGTGTCTATGACACTTGGGCTCCGGGCGGCGGCGACGTGCGTATTATCACGAACCCCACTCTGAACCCGGCTGTGATTTTTGGCTACTTGGTTCGCTCTCCTTTTGGTGGCGAAGGCTGGATTGTCAGCGTCAACAACATGGAAGACATCATCGGCGGTCACATCTGGCTCGGCCTGATTTGTATCGCTGGCGGTGTTTGGCACATTTTGACCAAGCCTTTCGGCTGGGCTCGCCGCGCCTTAATCTGGTCTGGCGAAGCTTACCTGTCTTACAGCTTGGGCGCTTTGTCCCTGATGGGCTTCATCGCTTGCTGCTTTGTCTGGTTCAACAACACTGCTTACCCCAGCGAATTCTACGGTCCGACAGGCCCGGAAGCTTCTCAAGCGCAAGCTTTGACCTTCCTGATCCGCGACCAACGCTTGGGTGCTAACGTCGGTTCTGCACAAGGCCCCACCGGTCTGGGTAAATACCTGATGCGCTCTCCTACTGGCGAAATCATTTTCGGCGGTGAAACGATGCGTTTCTGGGATTTCCAAGGCCCTTGGTTGGAACCCTTGCGCGGTACTAACGGTTTGGACTTGAACAAAATCAAGAATGACATTCAGCCTTGGCAAGCTCGCCGCGCGGCTGAGTACATGACTCACGCTCCTTTGGGTTCTTTGAACTCTGTGGGCGGTGTGGCGACTGAAGTTAACTCGTTTAACTTCACTTCTCCTCGTTCTTGGCTGTCCTGTTTCCACTTTGTGATGGGTTTCTTCTTCTTGGTCGGCCACTTGTGGCACGCTGGTCGCGCTCGCGCGGCTGTCGCTGGCTTTGAGAAGGGTATCGATCGCGAAAATGAAGCGGTACTTTCTATGCCAGACTTAGACTAATCGATCGAATTTATTTCTGATTTGACTGTCTAGTTGAAAAAGGCTCCTGCTTAACGCAGGAGCTTTTTTTGATCGGATGATAATATCTGAAAAAGCAGCGGATTGTCGATCGACAGTTCTCCGAGCCCCTTAGCAGCAGATACAATCCTATACGTAGAAAACCGGTTTGTGAGTTAACCTGTTGAATTCAATGCTGTTTTTTTCCGTCAGCTCGTTCCTCAGCGAGCTTTTGCATCCAGGACGGACATATTTCGGTGCTACCTTCATCGGTGGCGGTGAATGACTCTACAAGTCTTGAACATTGACAATTTTAATCCGTTGGGGTACAGAGCTTGCAAGGCAGACTCTACAAAGTTTATATTTAAAGTACAAAAGTTTTAATCCCACACAATTAAAAGTGGTAATTTGAAGGCAGATCGCTACAGGTGCACAACTAATCGACCATTGCCCTCAGGATATTTATATTTTATTAAATGGCTGTGCTTGCCGATTTTTTTAACAAGCACAAAACTTTTGGGTCGCTTACTGTTATTGCTAGGAAAGCAAAAGATTAATAATGGACTCATTAAAGATCGAAAATGTCAAGGTGAGGTTCGATCGAGCAAATTTGCTCGAACGCATCGCCAACCGCATTCGCCGCTCTCTAGAACTCCCCGAAATTCTGAGCGCAACAGCAGCGGAAGTTCAATCCTTTTTGGGAACAGACAGAGTAAAAATCTACAAATTTCATAGCGACGGTAGCGGTGAAGTGATTGCCGAATCAATTAACGGCAACCGCTTGCCCTCCCTATTGGGCCTCCATTTTCCAGCAGACGATATTCCCCCTCACGCCCGCGAACTGTTCGCGCAAGTACAGGTGCGATCGATCGTCGATATAGATTCCGGGCAGCTAGGCCAAAGTCCGCGCCGCGAGGCGGTTTCGGGCGAACTGCTGCCCGACGACGAAATGCGCTTTCGTGCGGTTGACCCCTGCCATGCTGAATACTTGACTGCACTAGGGGTCAAGGCTTGCTTGGTAGTACCAATTTTTCACGGCGAAGAATTCTGGGGGTTGTTGGTATCTCACCACTCCGAGTCCCGGAGTGTGGCAGAAAACGAACTCCAAGGCGTTCAGATGGTGGCAGATCAGCTCGGCGTCGCCATAGCCCAATCAACCCTCCTCGCCCGAGCGAGGGCGAAAGCTCAACGGGAAGCTGCCGTCAACCGCGTCGCCGCAGCCCTTCACTCCCAGCCGGCGATTGAACTCCAAACAGCTTTGGTAGAATCGGTAGCAGCACTAGACGCCGCCGGCGGCAGGCTGTGTATTTTCGCCACGCCATTCATTTCCGAAAGCAGCAAGGTTACGAATCTAGTTCGCTATTCGGATAACTCGAATCGAGAACTCACAGTCTACACTTGTGGCTCAGGGCCGAAGATGGGAATTTCCGCAAAATACCCGCAGGTTGAGCAATACAGCGTCTGGCACGAATATTTTAAATCCGGCGAGCAACAGGTTTGGGTAATTCCCGACTTGTACCAAATTAGCAGTTTGAGAAGCCTGCAACCTGCATTTCGATCGACCAAAATTCGCAGTATTTTAATCGTACCGCTCAAAACCCGCCAGCAAATATTCGGTTACTTGAGCATTTTTCGAGAAGAATTTGACACCGAAACTCTCTGGGCTCGACAGTTTGATAGCGACGGGCGGCTCGCCCAATCTCGGATATCTTTTGAAGCGTGGAAAGAGTCAAAAACTGCCCAAATTCGCGAATGGAAAATAGAAGAAATTGAATTGGTTCAAATTTTTGGTACCCACTTTTCTAATGCTATTAACCACTACCAACTCGATCAACAAATAGAAGAACTTAACACAAATTTAGAAAATCAAGTTCAAAAGCGCACCGCTCAACTACAGCAGTTGACCCAACAGCAGCGAGTGCTGTTTGAAGTGGTCGCAAAAATGCGGAAATCCCTCGAATTGAACAAGATTTTTAGTACGATGTGCCAGGAAGTGCGGCAGGCTCTAAATGCCGATAGAGTGGCAGTTTACCACTTCGTTTCCGCATCAGAATTTAACGATGGTGAATTCGTTTCCGAAGATGTTTTGCCAGCTTTTGTGTCAGCAATGGCAGTCAAAGTACACGATCGCTGCTTTGGAGAAAAGTATGCCAATCTCTACTCTCAGGGACGAGTTCACACAATGTCCGACATTAGACAAGCCGGACTGCAAGATTGCTATGAGCAACTATTAGAGCAATTTCAGGTCAAAGCTAGTTTAGTTGCACCGGTGATGAAAGGCAAAGACCTTTGGGGCTTGCTGTGCGTACACCAATGTTCGGCTCCCCGCAACTGGGAATCTTCCGAAATTAAGTTTGCTACCCAAATTTCCGTTCAGCTCAGCATCGCTTTAGAACAAGCAGATTTGCTCGCTCAAACTCAGCAGCAAGCAGTTGAGTTGCAGCGGGCAGCAGAGCAGGAAAGAATACTGTTTGAAGTAGTTGCTAAGATTCGACAATCTCTCGATTTAGATACAATTTTTAGCACAACAACTACAGAATTGCGGCGAATTTTAAATGCAGATAGAGTTGGAATTTATCGTTTCTATATAAGTTCAAAGCTTAATGAAGGGGAATTTATTACCGAAGATGTTTTGCAAGATTTTCCTTCAGCAATGGCTGTGAAAGTTCGCGATACTTTTTTTGGAGAGAACTATGCAAATAAATACAGCCAGGGACGCATTCAAGTGCTGCCTGATATCGCAAGTGCGGGACTCTCGGACTGCCACGCTGCTCTTTTAGCTCAATTTCAAATAACAGCTCAAGTGATTATACCACTGATGAATGGCAGCGAACTTTGGGGTTTGCTGTGCGTGCACCAGTGCGGCATTTCCCGCAATTGGAACAGTTCGGAAATTCAGTTTGCTACGCAAGTAGGAGCTCAATTGAGCGTAGCATTAGAACAAGCAGATTTGCTTGCTAAGACGCGGCAGCAAACTATCGATTTGCAGTGGGCAGCCGAGCAACAGCGGATACTCTTTGAAGTGGTAGCCAAGATTCGAGAATCTCTCGATATCAACGCAATTTTTAAGACTGCAACCCAAGAAGTTTGTCAGTTTATGCAAGTTGATAGAATTGCGGTCTATCAATTTTATCCTGATTGGAGTGGCCATTATGTGGCAGAGTTTGTGAAAGATGGCTGGATAAAATTAGTAGGGGAAGGTATCAGTACGGTTTGGCAAGATACTTATTTGCAGGAAAACCGAGGCGGTAGATATGTCAATAATGAAACTCTAGCTGTTGACGATATTTATCAAGTTTGCCACTCGGAATGTGTTGTCGGTATTTTAGAGAAATTTCAGGTGAAGTCTTATGCGATCGCGCCGATTTTTGTAGGACAAGAACTTTGGGGTTTGCTGACAGCGTATCAACATTCTGGACCCCGCTGTTGGGAAAGTTCAGAAGTTAACTTTTTAGCTCAGATTGCCAATCAGTTAGGTGTAGCTATTCAACAAGCCGATTTGTTGGCTCAAACCAGACGCCAAGCAGAACAAATCGCTCAAAGTTTAAAGGATTTGCAGCACACTCAAGCTCAATTGATTCAAACTGAAAAAATGTCTGGCTTGGGGCAACTGGTAGCCGGGATTGCTCACGAAATTAACAATCCGGTTAATTTTATTTACGGTAATCTCAATCACGCTAGTGAATATACTGCTAGCTTACTGAGTTTGCTGGAACTTTACCAGCAACAATATCCCGATTCTAGTGCTGAAATAGACAAATTGAGTGAAGATATTGACTTGGATTTTCTGCTAAAAGATTTGCCCAAATTGCTATTGTCAATGAAGGTGGGAGCCGATCGCATCCGTCAAATAGTTCTCTCGTTAAGGAATTTCTCTCGTCTTGACGAAAGTCAAACGAAGGCTGTTGATATTCACGAGGGCATTGACAGCACACTGTTAATTTTACAGCACAGGCTGAAATCTAATACGGACAGTGCAAACATTGTGCTACTGAAAGAATACGGCATTTTGCCTGTAGTTGAGTGTTATGCAGGACAGTTGAATCAGGTATTTATGAATGTAATTGGCAATGCAATCGATGCTTTAGAATCGCACAAGTTTCTCGCCGGTCAATCTGTAATTCCTCAAATTAAAATCTCTACTGCTGTCGGTCAACTTAATGATACTGTTCCTAGCGCGGTGATTCGGATTTCTGACAACGGCCCGGGAATTGCGGAATCTATGAGAAAACGCATATTTGACCCTTTTTTTACCACTAAGTCGGTGGGGAAAGGTACAGGATTGGGACTGTCAATTAGTTACCAAATTGTGGTAGACAAACACGGCGGCGTTTTAAAATGCAATTCGGAACTGGGGAAGGGTACTGAGTTTGTGATCGAGATTCCACTTCGACAGCAGCCAGCAGTCATTACTCATTAGTCATTATTGTAAAATCTTGCCAACAGTCAACAATCACAGAGGCTGCAACCAGAATAGATATAATTAATCTGCGTTTATCTGTGTTTATCTGCCCTCATCTGCGGTGAAAAAAAGAGAATTTATGAACTGCAGATGACAAGGGACAAGGCACTGAGGCTGATCCGTGCAGATGAAAAGAAGGGATATATGAATAATTCCGATGCTAACAGAAGATGTGGAATCAGGCTCGATCGTGGGTATGCGATCGCATAGCCGCCTTGCGGCATCGCGTCTGACAGTTGCCTAAGTCCTGATGCCAAAAGAGGCCTATTTAAGGGACTTTCATAGATTACTTTCGCTCTTTTGTAGTTCTTGTTGGAGAGTATTCTTGACACGATCGTACTCACCCTCGATTTGAGCCAATAGGGTTGAGGCTCGATCGAGTTCACCAGAGGTACTCATGACTTCTAACCTGCCACAAAGCTGGGCCAGAGGAGCCGCGCTTAGGTTCGCACTACTGCCTTTGAGGGTATGAGCGGCTCGCTTTAGGGCTTGGGTATCCCCTTGGGCGATCGCTAATTTCATAGCTTGTAGCAACTTGAGAGATTCCTCCAAGTAGCAGTTCGCCAGCAAGCTCACAATCTTGGTTGAATCTTCATCGATGCTGCTACAGAAGGCTTGCAGTTCTGCAAGGTTAACCGCTGGCATATCAATTTCTGGCTTGTTGCTATCTGATTCATCTTTTTGGGCCTGCTGCGGTTGCGGGTTGGGTGGACACTGACTCAGCGCTTGGATGAGAGCCTCTACTCGAATTGGTTTACTGATATAGTCATTCATGCCGGCATCCCGACAAAGCTCGCGATCGCCCTGCATGGCATTCGCCGTCATGGCAATAATTCGGGGACGAGCATGAGCCGGCCACTCCTCACCTATACGGCGGGTGGCTTCTAGCCCATCCATCTCTGGCATTTGTACATCCATCAGCACTACATCATAAGGCTGGCGATGCAGGGCTTCCAAGACTTCTAATCCATTGGCAGCAACATCGGCCCGGTATCCCAAACGCTCTAACAGCAGCAGTGCCACCTTCTGATTCACCAGATGATCCTCTGCTAACAGAATTCGCAGCGGGAGTCTCTGACCCAATTTAATATCATCCTCAACAGAGCTAGGGGGTCGCTGTTGAACTTTTGTCGGTTGAGCTTGTAGTGCCTGAGTCAGCACTTCATAAAGCTGGGATTGTTTGATGGGTTTGCTTAAACAAGCCGCAAAGTGGGTCGAGAGTGCTGACAAACTCCCTTCTGGTTTGCCCATTGAAGTCAGCATCACCAGTGGTAAACGGTGGCATTTAGGAAGCTGATGGATTTCTGAGGCGAGTGTCAAGCCGTCCATCTTTGGCATTTGCATATCTAAAATAGCAACATCAAATGTTTCTCCACTCTGAAGCCAGTTGAGCGCTTCCACAGCCGATTGGGCAGCGCGAATCTCCATCCCCCAAGTCTGGGCTTGCAGCGTCAGAATTTGTCGGTTAGTCGGCTGGTCATCTACGATTAATAAACGCTTGCTAGATAGTTCTGGTAGCATTTCAATCGGTTCCGCTAACTCACTAGCAACAGCGGGTGCGACAATCGTGAAGTAGAAGGTAGAACCCATTGTGATTCGATGAGGCTCAGCGGCTTGCCATTTTGGGGAAGGGGTTCCTCCGACCTGACCTCGGGTTTGAACCCACATCATGCCGTTCATCATTTCACTAAGTCGCTTACTAATCGCCAGACCTAAACCTGTCCCTCCATACTGCCGAGTCGTCGAAGCATCTACTTGACTAAAAGATTTGAATAGTCGATCGAGCCGGTCTGTTGGAATGCCAATGCCCGTGTCTTGAATGGCAAACTGAATTTCATACAAGCTTTCGGGCAAGTTCCCTGGCTCAGAAATCGTTTTGTCAGAATCAACTATAGAGGCTTCCACGGAAATGGTAACTTCCCCAGTTTCAGTAAACTTAATCGCATTATTAAGCAAGTTAACTATAATCTGACGCAGACGGGTGACATCACCCAAAATCAACTTAGGAGTCTGAGGCTGGATCAGGTAGCCCAACTCAATCCCCTTCTCATCTGCTTTAACTGCAAGTTGGTCGATCGCACCTTCTATGCAATCTCTCAAGCTCAAGGGATGCTTTTCTAGTTCCAGCTTGCCCGACTCAATTTTGGAGAAGTCAAGGATGTCGTTGATGATGCTCAGGAGAGTATCCCCACTATTGCGAATCGTCTCGATAAAATCTCGCTGTTGAGCTTTGAGTTCTGTATCTAGCAGCAGTCCCGTCATGCCAATAACCGCATTCATGGGAGTGCGAATTTCATGGCTCATCATCGCCAGAAACTCACTTTTGGCTCGGTTCGCAGCTTCTGCTTCCCGTCTAGTTTGCTCCAGGGCAAAGTTTTTCAGAGTTAATTCTTCTCGTTGTCGAGTTTCTTGCTCTAGTAATTTGGCTTGAGCGAGAGCAATTCCTACTTGAGTCGCGACGGATTCTAGCAACTCCACTTGATCGGGAGTCCAACGACGGTAGTGATCGCACTGGTGCAAACAAATGGCACCATTCGCTTCTCCTTGGTAAGAAGTTCGCACTGCTAACATCGATCTTAATTTGAGACTGGTACAAATTGAATGAGTACAGGCGAGCAATAAATCGCAGTAGACATCCGGAGAGGCGATGGCTTCATCTTGAGCCATCAACTGTTTTGTATAAGCAGGACTCACAGCCAGAATGTCCCGATCCTCGCTGGAGTCTGAGCCGGGTGCTAGATACTCTGCAACGACAGGAAACTGAGGCTGTGGATTGTCCTGGTATGTGCGAATTAAGCAGCGACTGACCCCAAAAGCTTGCCCAATCTGAACAGCAGCCGTTTCAAATATCTGCTGAGCATTGAGGCTTTGACGAATTTCTTGGGTAATTTGCTTCAGCAGTAAGGCTTTTTCCAATTGTCGTTGTAGTGCTTCTTCTGCTTGCTTGCGATCGCTAATATCCTTCATGAAGCAGTGGTGCCCCACAAACACATTTTGCTCGTCATAAGCAGAGACCATCACCAGTTGTTTATAGAACATCGTGCCATTTTTTCGCATCCCCTTGGCTTCGACTTCGACTCTGCCTTCTCTCAACATCTGCTGATAAACAGCCGCCATCTTCTCAAGATCTTCAGGATGAACGGTTCTCGGCCATTCCATCCCTAGCATTTCCTCTGGCCGATATCCGCAGATGGCTGCATAAGTTTCGTTAACGAAGATATAGGCTCCTTGAGGGTCTAGCCTAGAAATGCCTGCCACGGCATTTTGTAGCGCTGCACTCATTTGTTGCAGTTCCGCTTCGGCGCGTTTGCGATCGCTAATTTCAATCAGAATGCAACCCACTCCTACAGGCTGCTCTGCATCCTTGAAAATGGGGAAATGAGAAGTTAGCCAGTAGCGTTTGGCACCAGTTTGACTGGTTACTTCTGAACTCATTTCCAAGCTGATGGAAGGTTTTCCTGTCGTTAAAACCTGTTGTAACAGTGCATTTACACTAGGAGCAAATTCTCCCAAAATTTCATCGGTTGTCTTACCTAAATGAGCCTCCACAGAGTGGTCATTAATTTCAGCTAGTGCCTCATTGATTTGTAAAAATCGAAACTGCCGATCGTATATACACAGCCCCACCCCTGCTAGGGAAGATCCTTTAAAGAAAGCATTCAATAATTGCTCTCTGGCTTGAATTTCCTGCTCTAACTGTTTGCGGTTGGTAATATCGCTGTGAGAACCAGTCATACGGACAACTCTGCCCGCTTCATCCGAAAGCGCTTGCCCTCGAGCCAAAATCCATTTGTAGCTCCCATCCTTGCAAAGCACTCGATGTTCTGTAATATAAAACGGGGTTGTGCGCTGAAAGTGATCTTGAATGGCTTGCATCACCCATCCGATATCGTCGGGATGAACTCGTTTACTCCATTCCTCTAACTGATTGGGGATTTCATGATCCTGGTAGCCCAACATCTCTTTCCAGCGAGCCGAGAAAAATACTTCATTGGTGTGGACGTTCCAATCCCATACCCCATCATTACTACCATGTAGGGCGAGTTGCCATCGCTCTTCACTGGCTTGCAGAGCGACTTCTGCTTGATGCCGTTCGATTTCACTACCAATCCACTGAGCCATCAGCTTCAGCAATTCCACATGGGCCGATTTAAAGCTGTCTACACGGGGAGATTTACTAGAAAAGCTGAGGGTACTGTAGACTTTGCCTGCCACTAAAACTCGTGTTCCAATATAGGCTTCCATGTCAAGGGCAATATAGGCAGGATGGTAACGCCATTTTGAGGTGCCTATATGTTCGATGGTTAGGGGTTCATTTGTGTCTAAAGCTTCACAGCACAAAGTTTGCTTAATATCAAAGACATCACCTGGTTTCAGGACTCGATCGGGCGATCGTGCAACCATCACCTCATAAAGATTATCTTGCACGATCGCCAATATGCCACATTCAAGCCGAAAGGTCTGACATCCCATGTCAATTAGCGCTTGGATGCGCTGCTCAAAATTGAGATTTTGGCTAGCAGTGACTTCATATAAAGCTCGTATTGCCGCCTCTCTTGTTCTTAGTTCAGCTTCGGCTTGTTTACGTCTCTTAATTTCAGCTTTCAGAGAGCGATTGATTTTGGATAATCTTTGCGTTCGTTCTTGAACCCGCTGTTCTAATGTAGCGTTGACGTGTTTAATCTCCCTAAATTTTTGATTTAGCGCGATCGCCATCAATTGAAAATTGCTAGCAAGCTCATTGATTTCAGTCACCGAACTATGTTTCCATTCAAATGTTTTTTCTGAAAGCTTGTTCGGTAAGTCAGTAGTCGCAAGAGCTAAAAAGGATAACGGCTTTACCAGTCGTTCGCTAACCACCGTTGCAAACAAAAATGCCAACATTGTGATGACGAGAAGAATAATCAGATCTATCCTGTAGCGATTTTGTAAATTTTCTACATAGGGAGCTGCTGGAATTTCTAAGCGTAATCTCCAGTTCAGCTCAGGGGAAATCATAAATTCCTGTATATATAGAGAGTTTTTCCAACGGATCATCGGATAGTTGCCCTTGCTAGGAACCCACTGCTGCAAGGTTCCCTCTAAGGTGCGAGTGCTGCCGTGCTTTGACTCTTGAACACTGGTCAACAGCTTTTCGTCGGATTGATTACTAGCAATAACTTGGTTGTTTTGATCGAGCAATGTAATGCGTAGTTCCTGATTGTTTTTCGGAAAAAAGTATAGATATTTGATCTGGCTCACTGCTAATGAACCATGGATCAGCCCAGTAAAATCACCTTCTATTTGCAGTGGCACATTCAACCCGACATGAGGTTCGTCGATTAATATATCTTTGTGGATAGGAGTAATCCAAGGTTTCAACGGCTCTTGAGCCAGAGTAATTAAAGATTTATGTTCAGTAATTTGTTCTATCAACCGCCGAGGGGTTTGATTTAAAGGAGAAGATGCAGCTAAAACTTTTCCCGATGCATCGGCAACATAAATTTTGTCAAAATCTGGAAACAACTCCTCGATCATGCTAATATTTTTTTGTAGTTGTTCGGATGATTGAATCGCTTGATTTACAGCACTTGCGCCTTCTGGAACGAGCGATTTTTCAGCTAATGTATTCAAAGCTAATAGATGTTGCTCCTGCCATCTAGATACAGCACTACTGAGATTAGTCCCGTTTATTTTTAACTCAGTTCGCACAGTCGTCTGAATTTGAGCGACCCAGTATCTACCATCAAGAACTAATAGCAGCAGTGCTGGAAGAAAAACAAAAGCAACCAACAGATGAAAAATAGTTTGTTGTAAAGAGAGGGCATGGAGATGCTTTGAATGCCTAACCCACCGATGAATCGGCGCATAAGAAATGATTAAGCTGGCAACTAAGGCATTAAAAATGCCGTTAACTGCTTGTTTGCACATAACTAGCACGACTTGAGCTGCCTCCATGTGCAGCATTTGACGGTAGAAAAGCCAAACGAAAGGCATTCCAATTAAAAACCAGTAAATCCCATCAAATAAAAGGAGGTTCGGATGTTGGCGCTTGCAAAGAAACCCTACAAATAGAGCCTCAATTACAAAAATAATTGTGGCGTATGGATGATTCCAAAGGACATAAGTATAGCTGCTTGCTATGAGACTAGCCAAGCCTCCCCAGCCGCAGCCGAAGTAGTAAGTAATAATCAGTATTGCAATACTACCAAAGAGGAAATCAACCCCAAAAAAGAGAGACAAATTGAAATAGTTGCCCAGAAAACCAGCACCCGTGAGAAGGGCGATCGCACCAAACCATCTTTGATCACGCACTGAGCTAGCCCCTCCCATAAACTTCTAGAATCTGTACTTGCTGAAGATAAATTAATTTTGATAAACAATCATCGTAGACACACTCTCGTTCTATCCTTCACAGTTTCCATGAATGTCGCACAACCGATTATTTAGGCTTTAATATTGAATAATAAAATCAAGGCTTACTCATGCAGGGCTTGATATTGATCTAAAATTTTAATAAATAATTATTCCCTATTAAGAGAGGCATAGTTTTTATCATTATGATTTAACGGGTGAATTTATTAACTGTATGAACCTTGGTACAAAAAGTATTACGACCTTGATCTTTAGCTTCATAAAGTGCTGCATCAGCAGCAGTAATTAAATTTTCTGGTCGGAGCTCTTGGGTAGGAATCACACTGGTAATACCGAAGCTGAGCGTAATGTAATGACTGGGAGAACTCTTATGTACTATTGCTAAAGCTTGAATACGAGCCTGCATTTGCTTAACGATTTGGACTGCTCCCTCAAGCTCGGTATCGGATAAAATCACTACAAATTCTTCCCCTCCATAACGTGCTACTAAATCTCCAGCTCGATTAATACTGCGATTAAGAGCTGCCGCAACTTGCTGTAAACATAGATCCCCTGCTTGGTGTCCATAAGTATCGTTATAAGGCTTGAACAAATCGATATCACACAAAATTAGTGACAAAGGAGTTTGCTGCCTTGTCATGCGTCGCCACTCCTCGTCTAGCTGTTGGTCAAACTGACGGCGATTGGCAATCTGAGTCAAACCGTCAATTGACGCTAAGTATTTTAATTGTCGATTGGCAGCCTCTAGCTGCTTGTAAAGTAGGGTTTGTTGCTGTTGCAAATGGAATTGCTGAATCAAGCGTCGCACTCTCTGTCCCAGAACAGCCCAGTGAATCGGCTTAGTGATATAGTCAGCAGCTCCCGCTGCAAACGCTCGATCTACAGATTCTTTGTCTTCTAAGCTAGTAATCATCAAAATAGGCGGGCGATCGCCCTCAGGCACTTCAGATAATTTTTGACAATAAGCAAAACCATCCATAGTAGGCATCACTGCATCGAGTAGGATCAGGTCTGGATGTACTTCCTCATAAGCTGCTAGCCCTGTCAACCCATCACTAGCTTCGGCCACTCGGTATTTTTCCTTTTGTAAATAAAGTCGAAGTTGCAAACGAATCAAGGCATCGTCATCCACGATGAGAATTAGAGAGGACGGTTCCGTAGATGGGTTAGTCGAAATGGCTGACTCTTCTAATGATTGATACATACGTCCTGGTGTATCTTAAACTTTGGAAACATTCTAGCCTAGCATATTTTGAGCTTGGGATGAAAAGTAAAAAACTGGCAAATATGTCCTACATTATACACCAGCTAAGCTGCCGCAACAAAATTCTAGCCAGCGTCAGGTTTGTTAAACAAACAGCCCCAGTCTACTTAAAATTATCGCTTTTTTTCGGGGATATAAAGTCTGGTAACTTGCGCTAATTTTTGTAAATATGTAGCTATTTTTGGGGCATTAAACAGTTTTTACAACGTCGAGCGAGCTTTGACGAACGATCGCCTGTTATCCCGCGATCGTCCGTGGGATAATATGCTATATTTCTTAAATTAATTCAGGCTTTTTCAGGTGCATCAAATTCCTGCCTCATCTTTGAGCGATCGCCACCTATATTTTTGGGGAATACATCTGATGGTCACACGATCGCGTATAGCTTCGCCCTTGGTTGAGCGTTTGTTCGCACCAGCAAGCTCTGACTGCAACATGGCGCAAGCTTTGTTAAGAAACATATACAGCGTTCTGCGCGAGCTGGGATAGGTTTTTTCTCTTTTTTCTCCTCCTAATCCCCCCAGAAAGTTTCTAAACTGGTTTCTTTGGACTTGAGTGGGGAACACATCGTCACAGCATTGGCACCATCTTTCAAAGCATGGGGGCATTGCTATCGAAACTGTTTCTCTCATCAGATTCACTCAGCCAAGGGACTAGCATAAAAACCCTACCTTATATATCTTAGCTCTATTTCTCGCTCAATTTTTGGATAAAGTTCCACTATTAAAAACAGAAGCTGTACTACAATCACTGGGAAACAATAAATTAACTTGATGGAGGGTACTTAGTATGGCAGTAGCACTACCGGATTTTTATCAAAGCCTTCAAAAAACTAAAGAAGTTTGGACGGAAAAAGTCGGAAAAGCAGTTAATTCTGTTTCCGAAGCAACAGCACAAGCTAAATCTTCTCTCTCCGACACTGGGTACCAGGCAAAAGAAGCTCTCACTCAAACTACGAATTCTGCCGTTAATACTGTTAATCAAGCTACGAACAATGCTTTAGGTAATGTAGCGGATAAAACAGAAAAAGCGAGGATTTCTATATCCGAAGTCGCGAATCAAGCCGTTAGTCGCGTCAGTGAAAGTACCAACAAAGCAGTTGATGCTATTTATCACTCTGCATCAACTGCTAAAGAAACTATTAATCAAACTACTAACTCTGCAGTCAATACTCTGAATCAAAGCACTAACCAAGCTGTAGAGATTGTAAATCAAGCTACAGAAAAGGCTAAGGCTTCATTAGAAGATAGCATGAACAAGGCGGGAAATATGAGCGGTGCCGCTTCAGATGCCCTCCAAAGTGCTATCAATGCTACCGTTAAAGATTGGATTGATTCTAATCCTGTAATTTTTTGGTTTGTGAATCACCCGCTGATATTTTTAGTAATTTTGCTGCTATTTATATTGAGTATATTAGGCTTTTTTCAGGCTTTAGCTAGCTTGTTTGCAAAAGGATGGTTATTTATTCTGCAAAGCCCTGTAAAATTTATGCAAGGGGTTTTGAGTTTCGGCTCTAAATCTGTAAGTAATGTCGGTGGAGTGGCTGTAAACTCATTAGTTTCACAGAATCCCGAATACAAAAATAATTCAGGTTTACAATTGAGGGGAGTTGAATCAAACACTTTGGAGTCTCAAGAACGGCTTGCTAATATTTTGACAAGGTTGGAGGCAATTCGACAAGAGCAGAATCAGCTTTTACAAGAAGCGTCTGCTATTTTAGGCAACAAATTTAAGGCAGAGTGAGAAGGTGTGGCCCGATCGCAACTCGTGGTAAATTTAATACATCCAGGCTTTCCATCAAAGCCTGCTCCATAAAGGCTTGTAGTCGATCACTCAATACGCCATGCCCGATTCCGAATTTTCCGATGATTTAAAATGGACGCCAGAAGCAAAGGCGAAGCTGAAAAATATTCCCTATTTTGTCCGGGGACAAGCTCGCGTCCGCATCGAGCAGTTAGCCCGCGAAGCCGAAACCGAAGTCGTCACCGTTGACTTAGTTGAGCAAGCTCGCATCGAGTTTGGGCAATAAGGGCTCGAAATGTACCCTAAAGCTTTACACTATAATTTGCCTGATTTTGATGTTCACAGAGCTACTGAGTCACCCGTGCGGAAAATAGTTATTGCTGGCAACTGGAAAATGTACAAAACTAGGACTGAATCCCTAGAATTTCTTCAAGGATTCATGTCCTGCCTGACGGAAACCCCAGAGGAACGGGAAGTCGTGCTTTGCGTTCCCTTCACCTCCTTGGCTGTCCTCTCGAAAAATTTGCACGGCAGCCGGATCAGACTCGGTGCTCAGAACGTCCACTGGCAAGAGTCAGGAGCTTTTACTGGGGAAATTTCCGGGCCAATGCTCAGTGAACTTGGTGTCCGTTATGTCATCATCGGTCACAGTGAGCGGCGCCAATATTTTGGGGAAACTGACGAAACGGTGAATTTGCGGCTGAAAGCTGCTCAGAAATACGATTTAATTCCGATTCTGTGCGTTGGGGAAACCAAGCAGCAGCGAGATGCAGGCGAAACTGAAGCTCACATTTTTTCTCAGTTGGAAAAAGATTTAGTTGGTGTTGACCAAGAAAAGTTAGTCATTGCTTACGAACCGATTTGGGCGATTGGCACTGGCGATACTTGCGAAACGAAGGAAGCTAACCGAGTTATTGGTTTGATTCGCAGTAAATTGACTCATCCTGGCGTGCCAATTCAGTACGGTGGCTCGGTCAAACCGGAGAATATTGATGAAGTCATGGCTCAGCCGGAGATAGACGGGGTTTTGGTAGGCGGTGCTAGTTTGGAAGCTGCGAGTTTCTCGCGCATTGTCAATTATCAGTAATATGTAATTGCTAATAGGTAATTGCTAAGTGGTAAGTGGAACAAGGGCAGCGGGAATTAAACAGCGATCGCCTACAATTTTGATGTGCCGTTGAGTGTTTCTCCGATCTGGAGAATTGACCTATGATTGCGAGCGTTGAACCAAAACCCACCTTAGAGGAATTCCTAAAACTTCCTGAAACTGAACCAGCCTCAGAGTTTCTTGACGGAGAAATCATTCAGAAGCCCATGCCACAAGGTGAACACAGCGTCCTTCAAGGTGAACTCTGCAAGACGATCGATCAAGTAACAAAAACTCAGAAAATTGCCCGTGCTTTTCCAGAGTTATACTGCACATTTGGTGGCGCATCAATCGTGCCAGATGTAGCAGTATTCCGATGGGAAAGAATTCCTTTTTTGCCCTCTGGTAGAATTGCTAACCGCTTTGAAATTAATCCAGACTGGTCGATTGAAATTCTCTCCCCAAGTCAAAGTCAAACAAAAGTGCTGAGTAAATTACTTCACTGTTCGCGACACGGAACTGAGTTGGGGTGGTTATTAGACCCAGAAGAAGAGAGTATTTTGGCAGTATTTCCAGGACAAAAAGTAGAACTGTATAAAGGTGCAGCTCTGTTGCCAATCATTGAGAAAATCGAATTAGAATTGACAGTTGACACTGTTTTTAGCTGGTTAAGTTTTGGTTGAATTAACAATGGCGATTCTGCTTGATTCTTGAGTCTCTTAGAGAGAGACTTCGTTTAATAAGAATCAATTTAAATCGCCGAGTGATGAGGTGATATGATAAATAACAAAAAAATTATAATTAGAAATAAAGTTTTCGAGTGGGGAAAACGCACTTATTTAATGGGCGTTTTAAATGTTACCCCTGACAGTTTTAGCGACGGCGGAGATTTCTATACCATAGAATCTGCTTTAGTGCA
>NZ_JAUBQU010000105.1:0-3858 GCF_036701435.1 Microcoleus sp. Pol12A5 | reverse complement strand
ATGGGCGTTTTAAATGTTACCCCTGACAGTTTTAGCGACGGCGGAGATTTCTATACCATAGAATCTGCTTTAGTGCAAGCTGAAAATATGGTAAAATCCGGTGTAGATATTATTGATATTGGCGGTCAATCTACGCGGCCCGGTGCCGCGGAAATATCTTTAAAAGAGGAGATCGATCGCGTTATACCTCTGGTACAAATACTGCGAGAAAAAGCCGATATTTTTGGCTCAGTTCCTATTTCTGTCGATACTACCAGAGCGCAGGTTGCCAAAGCTGCAGTTGAGGCGGGAGCTGATATAATTAACGATATTTCGGGAGCTACTTTTGATTCGGAAATGCTGTCAACCGTTGCTAAGTTAAAAGTACCAATAATTTTGATGCACATTCGGGGAACTCCCCAGACGATGCAACAACTCACAGATTATCGCGATTTAATTGGGGAAATTAAGGAATTTTTCGAGAGTCAAATTGCGGCAGCAGTTGCTGCGGGTATTGACAAATCTCAAATAATTCTCGACCCCGGTATTGGCTTTGCCAAGACTTACAGTCAAAACTTAGAAATTTTGTGCGAGTTGCGAAAATTCCGTGTCTTAAACTGTCCGCTTTTAGTCGGAGTATCGCGAAAAAGCTTCATCGGTCACATTTTGAATCAGCCAGAAGCGAAACAAAGAATTTGGGGGACAGCGGCGGCTTGTACAGGTGCGATCGCAAATTTGGCAGATATCTTGCGAGTTCACGATGTCAGAGAAATGCACGATGTTTGTCTGGTTGCCGACGCTATCTTCAGGAATCAGTCTTGAGAAGTGTTAGTATCGATAACTTTCATTTCTCCGCCCTCAGAATGAATCACATCGGGCATAGAACCCATCAGCTCGCCCAGAGCTTCCGTCATGCTTCTCGGATCCATAAACAGAATTTTGGCATTGTCGCTTTCGCCCAATTTTTGTTGAGCTTCTAAGTATTTTTCGGTTACTAAGTAATTCAAAACTTGCTTGCTATTCGGATGTGAGTCTAAAGCTTCAACTAAGAGCCTCATGTACTCCTTAGTGCCGATCGCTTTATTGACCATTGCTTGCCACTCGCTCTTGGTAGCGCGCTCCAATTCCATAGCTTCTTGCACCCTTTTCGGAGGTGTAATGCTTTGAATTTCTACGCGAATTACTTTGACACCCCAAGTTTCCGTAGCTTCGTCCAACTTTTTGAGTAACTTTTTATTCATGTCATCTCGGGAACCCAAGATGTCTTGCATGGGCAATCGACCAATTTCAGCGCGAAACGTTGTTAAAACTAAGTTGGCGATGGCATTTTCAATTTGATCGATTCCATAATAAGCTTTCTGTAAATTTACAACCCGCCAATACACAACGGCATCGACTTCGAGAGCCACATTATCTCCCGTAATTGCTGACTGAGGTTTAATGTCTAAAACTCTTTCACGGCTTGTGTCCACGCAGACGACTTTTTCGACCAGGGGACTGATAAAGTGGAATCCTGGCTTGAGGGTGCGCTTGTATTGACCCAAACGTTCCACTAAAGCTTCGTCGCCACCGCTGACTATTTTGACGCTTGAGTTAACAGCGTAGCCGAGGATGAGCGCAAAGAGCATGGTAAGAATAGACTGCCCCATTTCTATTTTCCTGCTAAGGTTGACTGAGAATCGATCGGAATTCTACTCTAATTTAACTCAAACTCGGCCACACAGTGCTAAAATATCTCGACTGTTAATAACTAACTATTTGATCGGGTGGGCCCCATCGGCTCCGACTCTTACGGCGCTAGTGAAACCCAGGATATCAACAACACGTTTCCACAAAAGACATGAAAAACGATCGAGAGTTTCGCTTGTTCAAACCTTTGAGGTGGATCGCGCCAAGCATTTTGGTGGGTGCAGGAATGTGGAATGCCGCAGTGACCCAACCGGCACAAGCTGAGACCATCGCCCTGCAACTCTCGCAAAACTTGCAGCCTCCAGGCCGAGGCCCTGCTGTTCGGGAAGTTATGTCTTATGAGATGAAGGGAGACGAACTCAGGATTTGCAAGCAGGAAGGCAACTCCGAGAAAAAGTGCCAAGTTGTAGGTAAAGGCTACACGGTGGGTTTGAGAACTGCCAACGACCTTTACGGTCAAGGAAATGCTGTCAATGCCGAAACCTTGTACCGGCAACTAATCGCTCGCTATCCCAAACAAGCGGATGCTTATTACAAGCTAGGAACTATGTTGTCGGGGCAAGGTAAAATGAGCGATGCGATCGTTCTATTCCAAAAAGCAATTGAAGTCAACCCGCAGCACGCCAAAGCTCACAACGATTTAGGCGTCGCGATGGCAAGTCAGGGGCAGTTGCCGGAGGCAATTGTTCAGTGGAGACAAGCCGTTAAAATTAACGCTCAATATCCCGATGCTTTAAACAATTTAGGAGTCGGTTTGTACCAGCAAGGAGACAAGGAAAACCAAGCCGAGGCAGTAGCCAGCCTCACAAAAGCTAAGGAGTTATTTATCAAGCAAGGCAGAACTCAAGCCGCTAACAGAGTAGATAAGATTTTGGAGGAAATTAATTCGCGGTCGAGCGGTTCCTAAACTCAACCGCCGATCGCACATTGAAAGAAAAAACATCTGTGGCGATCGGCGTTAATGGGCGTTCAGCGACGGTTAAACACCCCTATAAACAGAAATCTAAAGCATTTCCTTCAAAACTTGTAAAATCAAATCTCCATCCACCCGATCGCTCACAGCAGCCTCACCCAAGCGCACGGGCAGCACAAACCGCACCTTGCCATCCTGCACCTTCTTATCGAGTTGCAAAGTATGCAAAATTTCCTCAACATCCACACCCGCCGGCAATTTGGCAGGTAAACCCGCTTTTTCAATCAAAGCAGACTGGCGGCGATCGCACTCAGCATCCCACATTCCCAACTCTACAGCCAATCGGCTTGACGCAGCCATACCGATGGCCACTCCTTCCCCGTGATTGATCACCTTGTAATTGGTCAAACTTTCCACAGCATGACCGATGGTGTGCCCGTAATTCAAAATCGCCCGCAAACCCGATTCCTTCTCGTCTTTGCTTACCACCTCAGCCTTAGCTTGGCAAGACCTGCTCAAAATTTCTGCCAACAAATCCGCCTTCACATAGCGCATTTGATCCAAACGCTTGCAATTCTCCAACTTCCCGAAAAGTTCAGCATCCCAAATCACCCCGTACTTGATGACTTCCGCCATCGCCGAACGAAACTCCCTCGCCGGCAGAGTTTTGAGGACATCCGGGTCAATTAACACCAAACGCGGCTGGTGAAAAGCCCCGATTAAATTTTTCCCTAAAGGATGATTTACCCCCGTTTTGCCGCCGATAGAAGCATCAACCATCGCCAGCAGCGAAGTCGGAACCTGCACGACATTAATTCCCCGCAGCCAAGTCGCCGCAGCAAAACCCGTCATATCGCCCACCACCCCGCCGCCCAAAGCCACCATTGTCGAGGAACGTTCTAAGCGGTTTTCCAAAGCCGCACCGTAAATTTTCTGTACCGAATTTAAAGTTTTGTACTGTTCTCCCGGTGGTAAAATGCAGGTACCGACTTCCAGACCGGCCGATTCGAGGGCTGCGGTTGCTCTTTCGCCGTACTGCCGAAAAATTGACTGATTCGACACCAGAAGCACTTTTTTGCCCAAGCTTAGATCGCCCATCAGACTGCCGAGTTCGTCTAAACCGCCCGATCGCACGCAAACATTGTAAGATTGTGGCCCCAAGTCAACTTTAATTATGGATTGCATATTTATCTAATTTAGATATTAGATTTTAGATTATAGTTCTTATAGGTCTTTTTATTGATTGTTTTGGAGAAATTGCAATGACTCTTAGCGGA